>CAZUSF010000075.1:0-4155 GCA_964623355.1 uncultured Thiobacillus sp.
GTTTTCGAACAGCCGGGTGAACGCGTGCTGGTGCTGCTCTCGGCCGGCAATCTGGCGATTACTCAGGCGGTGGTGAGCCTGCTGTTCGAACGTCAGGGCAGGGAGGGTGAAAGCCTGCTGACTGCGCCCAATCTGTTCGAGGCGGCACGCCACGTCGGCGATTGCCTGCGCGAGGTGCATGACCGCGATGCCGCCGCGCTGGCCGGCTTCAATATTGATTTCAACGCTGCGTTTCTGCTCGGCGGTCAGATCAAGGGCGGGGCGCCACGCTTGTTCAGCATTTATGCCGCCGGCAATTTTGTCGAAGCCTCGGTGGATACGCCGTATTTCCAGATTGGCGAATCAAAGTACGGCAAACCGATTCTGGATCGCATCTTCAATTCGCAAAGCAGCATCGAAGAGGCCGCCAAGTGCGCCTTGATCTCGATGGACTCGACGCTGAAATCGAACCTGTCGGTGGGCATGCCGCTGGATATGTTGTGCTACACGCGGGACAGTCTGAAAGTCGATCACCGTGCTCGCATTGCTGCCGATCATCCCTATTTCAAGAGTTTGCGCGAGGCCTGGGGCGAGCGGATCAAACAGGCGTTCAGCGAATTGCCCGCGCTGGATTGGGAAACCTGTGCTAAATCGTAATCATTGATCTTGTTTTCAGGAGTGACTTGAGATGGAGATTGCCGACAACACCGCGATCATCAACGCGATTTTCGGCGGTGCTTCGAACCGCACGGCGCAAATGAATAATTTTGCCTTGCGCGAGCTGGACAAGGGCCTGAGCCAGTTCACCGGTAAAAACTACGAGTTGGCGATCGACTATTTCAACAAGGCGATCCGCCTTTCTCCCGGCACTGACACG
The DNA here is from genome assembly GCA_964623355.1 of uncultured Thiobacillus sp. Taxonomy (GTDB): domain Bacteria; phylum Pseudomonadota; class Gammaproteobacteria; order Burkholderiales; family Thiobacillaceae; genus PFJX01. The sequence goes on from CAZUSF010000075.1 coordinate 857, forward strand.
GCCGTCAATGCGTATGACTTCAAGGCGCGGACGCTACTCAGCCAGGGCAATAAGCAAGCTGCGATCGAGTCTTATCAGGCGGCGTTGAAGATCGACCCGACGCGCGATGACCTGCATGCATTGCTGGGCAATATCTACACCACCGAACAGCGTTTCGAGGACGCGGTGGCGTCCTACGAACAGGCGGTGACCAAGAACCCCACCGCAGCCAATCGCTATTCACTCGGTCAGGGTTATCTGGCGACCGGTCGACTCGATGAAGCCAGTGCGCAATTCGAATTCGTGCGCCAGTTGTCGCCGACCGAACCGTTTGGCAATTTCGGCTTGGGCCTGGTCAACGCCAGGCAGGAACGCTTCGATTTCGCGATTGAAGCCTTCGATGCGGCGATCGCGATCAAGAGCGATTATTGGCAAGCCTATGCCGAAAAAGGCTATGCCTTGGTGGATAGCGGCGAGCCTTTGCAGGCGCTGGATATCGCGCAAACCCTGGCGACCAACGACGAGGCGCTGGCGACTCAGCTCAGCCAATACGTCTACGAAAAATCGCAACCGAAGATGACGGCGACGTATGTCAGTCCGATGTATGCCTTTTTTGCCTCGACACAGGGGCCGGGCACACAGTTGGCCGGCTTGAACGCCTATCTGAACACGGCCAATGCACAGCTCACTTTTTCCATGGTGTTTCAGTTCAGCAAGCCGATGGATGCGGCCTCGGTGGAGAATGTTTTCAACTGGAGCATTGCCCGCGCCACTGGTAGCGGTCGTGGCGACGGGTACAACCTGGATATGCAGTTGAAGGACACCGAAGTGACCCTGCCGGCGCAGCCGCAGGCGGTGTATTACGATCAGAAGGAATTGACCGCGACCGTGTTGTTCAAGCTGCGCCAGAACGATACCGTGACCGCTACCATCGATCCCTCGCACATCAACTTCACCTTTACCGGCAAGGACTCGCTCGGGGTGTCGATGGATAAATCGGCCGATATGTACAGTGGTTTTTCTTCCTTCGCCTGAGCTTGCCGGTTTGGGTTTGCCACATGGATTTGCCCCATGGGTTTGCCCCATCGCGTGTTGACTCTCCGCTGATTGATTTGACCTTGCCTTGCACCCGATCAAGCTGAACATTTCCTGGCGGGTTCTGCTCGCTTTTGGCCTCGCCAGCCTGGTGCTGGATGCGCTGAGCAATCCGCAAACCGTATTGCCGCTGGCGCTGGCGCCGTGGACGCCGCCACCCGGCCTGACCCTGGCCTTCCTGTTGCTGTATGGCCTGCATTACGCACCGCTGCTGATTGGTGTCACCTTCCTTGCCAACATGCCGATCTATGGCCTGCCGCAGGACTGGCTGCCGGCGCTGTGGGCGGCCGGCCTGTTGATGCTTGGGCTGTGGGGCCTGGCTGCGTTGTTGCTGAAGGTTTGGCGGATCGACCCGCACCTCGGTTCGCAACGTGATTTGACGATGTTGTTGATGGTGGCGGTGGCAGCGGCCTGGCTCGATGCCAGCGTGCATGTCTTCTCGCGCAGCCCGGAAGCGGCGCCGGATGCCTGGGCCTGGATGGCGGATCTGGTCAATTTCTGGGTCGGCGCGCTGATTCGAATCCTGATCATCATGCCGCTGGTACTGGTGCATGCAAAGGTCGATTGGCGCGGCTGGCGCAACTGGTCGATCTGGGACTGGCCGCGTGTACGTTCCGGTTGGATGGGTGGCTGGAATCCGTCACGCGAGATTCTGCTGCAAGGCATCGCCATCGCCATCGCGCTGTGGATCATCTTCGGCTTCAAGTACACCGATGAATTCAAGTTCTTCTATCTGCTGTTCCTGCCGATGATCTGGATCGCCATGCGGCATGGCATCCGGGGCGCGACCATCGCGCTGGCGGCGAGTCATGTCGGCATCAACATGATTCTGGATTGGCAGGAATCGCATGCCATCACGGTGGTCGAATTCCAGATGCTGATGCTTGGTCTGGCGGTGACCATGCTGTTTCTCGGCATGACGGTCACCGCCCGCCGCGCCACCGAAGAGCGCTTGCACCAGCGTGAGGCGGAGTTGAATCAGGCGATGCGCCTGGCTTCGGCGGGAGAAATGGCGCAGGCGATCGCGCACGAACTGAATCAGCCGCTTTCCGCCGTCGCCAACTATGCCCGCGCCAGCCGGTCGATGCTGGATGATCCGGCGCGGCATGGCGCGCTGCTGGCCGAAACGTTGGAGAAGATCGACCGCGAAGCCAATCGCGCTGGCCAGGTGATGCGCCGCCTGCGCGAGTTTTTCCGTGGCGGCGGCTTGCGCAGCGAAAACTTCACGCTGGCCGAGTTGATCAATGAAAGCCTGTCCTATGTCAAACGCCGCGGTGAACGCCAGGGCGTCCAGTTCAAGCTGGCGCTCGACGACAATCTGCCCAGCGTCATGGCCGACCGCGTGCAAATGGGCACCGTGCTGCACAACCTGCTTTCCAACGCCATCGAAGCCATCGCCAACAGCCCCGAGCCGCGCGAAATAGAAATCAGCGCAAAGCGCGTCGATGGCGACATGATCAAGGTCTGCGTCACCGACAATGGCGCCGGCATCAGCAGCGAGATGGAGGGCCGCCTGTTCGAGTCGTTTGCCACCAGCAAACCGGAAGGCATGGGACTTGGCCTGTCGATCAGCCGCACGCTGGTGCAGGCGCACGGCGGCGAACTCTGGCTGGTCGGCAGCCAGCCGACCCGTTTCTGTTTCACGTTACCGATTACAGGCCCTAAATCATGACCGAACCGATCGTCACCCTGGTTGATGATGATGAAGCCGTGCGCGACTCGCTCTCGCTGCTGCTCAATTTTCGCGGCTACCGGACGCGTCCTTTTGCCAGCGCTGAAGCCTGTCTGGAAGCCTGGCGGGCGGACTGGCGTGGTTGCCTGCTGCTCGATCTGCGCATGGGCGGCATGGATGGCCTGGCGCTGCAACAGGCTTTGCTGCAACGCGGCAGCAGCCTGCCGATTGTTTTCCTCACCGGTCACGGCGACCTCGCGCATGCGCGCGCCGCGCTCAAAAGTGGCGCTGTCGATTTCCTGGAAAAACCCTACGAGGAAGCCGATTTGCTGAAGGCGGTGGCGGAAGCGATCGAGCGCGACACGCGCGAATACGCCACGCACAGCCAGGTTGCCGAGATCGCGACCCGGATTGAACGATTGTCGGAGCGCGAAAACCAGGTCATGCAACTGGTTGTCGCCGGCAAGCCGAATCGGGAAATTGCCGAAGACCTCGGCATCAGCCCGCGCACGGTCGAAGTCTTCAAGGCGCGCATGATGGAAAAAATGCAGGC
>CAZUSF010000075.1:4255-9531 GCA_964623355.1 uncultured Thiobacillus sp.
ACTGATCTTTGCATTGACCTCCTTAGCCCCTTCCTGAATGGCCTTTATTTTCGAGATTCTTCGTCGCGCTGCCGCCGATCTGCTGTTGCCGCGCGTGCTGTCGGTGATGTTCTTGCCGATGCTCGGTGCACTCGCCATCTGGGGTGGTTTGGCCTGGTGGTTTGGCGGCGTCTGGCTGGCCGGGCTGGATGTTTTTGTCGCCGAGTCGCTGATGCCAGCATGGCTGGGCATTTCCATGCGCGACTGGCTTATGGGGTTTGCCGGTTTCATGTTGTTGACGCTGCTGCTGTTGCCGATGATCTACATCACCGCGTTGTTGATCACCTCGCTGGTATTCATGCCGATGCTGGTCGGCGTTGTGGCGCAGAAGCACTACCCGGCGCTGCAACGTCAGCAAGGCGGCAGTTTCGCCGGCAGTCTGGGCAATGGCCTGTATGCGTTGATTGTGTATCTGGTGCTTTGGCTGATTACCTTGCCATTCTGGTTGCTGGGTCCGTTCGGGGTGGTGATTTCGGTGTTGTTGAATGCCTGGTTGAACCAACGCATGTTTCTCTACGATGCCTTGTCGGAACATGCGTCGGCGGCCGAACTCCGACAATTGCGGCGTGATGGTGACTGGCCGCTGTATCTGCTGGCGGCGCTGCTTGGCTTGCTGCATTACGTGCCATTGCTGAACTTTTTCGCGCCGGTCTACATGGGTTTGGCCTTTACCCACTACAGCCTGGCCATACTGGCGCGGACGCGAACAGGCGAGGCGACATGATCTACGGCATCGGCACCGATATCGTGGCGGTGAAACGCATGCATGAACTGCATGCACGGTATGACGGCAAGCTGGCGCATCGCATCCTGGCGGCGGAAGAGTGGGGGGATTACGCGGCGGCGAATCACCAGGAACGCTTTCTCGCCAAACGCTTCGCCGCAAAAGAGGCGTTTTCAAAAGCCGTCGGCACCGGCATGCGCGCGCCGGTATCTTTTACCGCCATCAGCGTGGTACATGACACGCACGGCAAGCCTGGCCTGGTCTATTCGCCGGAACTGAGCGCGTGGCTCGCAGCGCGCGGGATTCATTCGATTCACCTGAGTCTGTCCGACGAGCAGGAATATGTCGTCGCATTTGTCGTAGCGGAGCACGCATGAATACTATCCTTCACCTTCCGCTCGGCCCGGTCATGGCCGATGTCGCTGGTTTCAGCCTGACCGATGGCGAGCGCGCCCGCTTGCTGCACCCGAATCTCGGCGGCGTCATCCTGTTCCAGCGCAATTATGAAAACCCGCAGCAGCTTGCCGCGTTGTGCCAGGAGATACACGCGCTGCGCAGCCCGCATCTGCTGATCGGCGTCGATCACGAGGGCGGACGCGTACAGCGCTTCCGTGCCGGCTTTACCGCGATTCCGCCGATGCGCGCCATCGGCCAGGTCTGGGATAGCCATCCGCAACTGGCGCGGCGTCTGGCGCGCGATGCCGGTTACATCATCGGCGCCGAACTGCGTGCGGTGGGCGTCGATTTCAGCTTTGCGCCGGTGCTCGATCTCGATTACGGCAACAGCGGCGTGATTGGCGATCGCGCCTTTCATCGCAACCCGCAAGCGGTCTCCGATCTCGCCCATGCGCTGGTACTTGGCCAGCATGAGGCGGGGATGAGCGCCGTGGGCAAGCATTTCCCCGGCCATGGCTATGTCGCGGCGGATTCGCATCTGGCGATTCCGGTCGACGAGCGCAGCCTGACCGACATCGAATTCGCCGATCTGCTGCCATTCCGCCAGATGGTCGACATGGGACTGGCCGGGGTGATGCCGGCACATGTGATTTATCCGCGCGTCGACCCCCAGCCGGCCGGCTTTTCGCATAAATGGCTGAGTGAGATCCTGCGCGGCAAACTCGGCTTTGAAGGCGTCATCTTCAGTGACGATCTGGTCATGGAAGGCGCCAGCGTGGCGGGCGATATCCGCCAGCGCGCAGTGGCGGCCTTGCAGGCTGGCTGCGATATGGTGCTGGTGTGCAACCGACCGGAACTGGTCGATGAACTGTTGGCGAAACTGAAATGGCCGCTGCCGCCGATGTCGCTGATCCGGCTCGCCCGCATGCATGGTCGGCCGCATCCGCCGTCGCGCATCGCGTTGAAGGAAAGCCTGCGTTATGCCGATGCGCTGCATCACCTCGGTGGCGTCGGCCAGATCGATGCCGAACTGGCGCTGTCCGATCCGACCAACACCTGCGGCAAGAGCGGATGAACGACGGATGAGCGCACATCCGCATCACCACGACGCCGCCGAACGGGTTTCGCTCGACCGCAACACGACGCAGGCGCAGCACCATGTCGGGCATGAGCACGGCGGCAATGTGTTGTTCAAGGCGCTGTTCTTTACCCTCGGCTTCGCGGTCATCGAAGTGATCGCCGGTATCTGGTCGGGTTCGCTGGCCTTGTTGTCGGATGCCGGCCACATGGTCACCGATTCCACCGCCCTCGGCCTCGCCGCGCTCGCTGCCTGGCTGGCACGCAAGCCGCCGTCGAACAGATTCACCTACGGCCTGGTGCGGCTGGAAATTCTCGCCGCGCTGTTCAACAGCCTGTTGATGTTCGGTCTCATCGCATTCATCGTGGTCGAGGCCATCGAGCGGCTGGCCAACCCGCAGCCGGTGATGGGCGGTGCGGTGATGCTGGTCGCGTTCATCGGCCTGCTGGTCAATCTGGTGGTGGCCTGGATGTTGAAGCAGGGTGGCGATGGCTTGAACACGCGCGCCGCCTTCCTGCATGTGCTCGGCGATCTGCTCGGTTCGCTGGCGGCGCTGATTGCCGGCGCGGTGATCTGGGCCACCGGCTATATGCCGATCGACCCGATCCTGTCGTTGCTGGTCTCCGGCTTGATCCTGATATCTGCCTGGCGCTTGCTGGCGGAAAGCATTCACATCCTGATGGAAGGCGTGCCGGCGCAGGTCAACCTGGAAAATGTGTTGCTTGATCTGGACGACATTCCCGGCGTGCGGCGCGTGCATGACCTGCACATCTGGACGCTGTCCTCCGGCCAGGTCGCGCTTTCGGCGCATCTCGAACTCGACAGCTTTGAAGACTGGGATCGCATCCTGCAAGTCAGCCGCGCGCATCTCGATAAACATCACGGCATTCGCCATGTCACCCTGCAGGCCGAACTTGGCCCGCGTTAATTTTTGCAAGGATTTCACATGAAACGCCGTCGCCTTTATGGCCGCCACCGTCTTACCCGCGATGCCGAGCGTCTGGCCTGGCTGGCGCAAGGTCTGGCCGATTCCGGCAGCCGGCTGGAGGATGTCTGGCTGGAAGCAGAAATGCGCACGCTGATCGAAAAGCAGCTCAAGGCAGCCGACGAAGATGCGCTGAACCAGGCGCTGGATCGGCTGCGCGAGACGAGTCCACGCGCTTATGACGAACTCGCCGATCAAGTTGAAGCGGCCTGCGAAGTGAGGCAAGGCGAGCAGCAATCGAGCCTGCTGATTGCGATTCCGGTGCTGGCCTGGTCGCGCTATGCGATTCCAACGCGCAACCTGCCGAAAGCGTTGCTCGATACCTTGCGTGTGCAGCTTTCGGCGCACATCCTCGGCGCCGATGCAAAGGTGACTTTCGCCGATTACCTGTTCAGCCCCGACCAGTTGCCGCAAGGCTATGCCGATACCTGGGCGTTTGCCGACGTGCTGTGGAGCGCCGCCGCAGCCGGCAAGGATCTGAACGTGGCCGCCAACACGCTGCCGGATAGCCAGATGTTCGTCTCCGATGTGCGTTATCTGATTGCCGTTGTGCAGGTGCCGAACGGGCGGCCGCTGTTCCGCTGGAACGAGGTCGAGGGTGGTCGCGCCGCCGCGTTGGTGAACTGGCAGCAACAGGGCGGGCCGATTTTCCAGAGCTTGCTGACCGGTTGCAGCTATGAAGTGTTGACCCCGGATGCCTATTTCTCCGCCTGGCGACAGGCCGATATGGAAACCCGGCCGTTCGCGCTGAAAGCGGCCGTCTCCTATTTGCAAGTCCTGTTCAATCTGCCCGCCGGCGGCATCCGCGCGGTGGCCGCGCCGTATTACGAACATGGCCTGGAAGAATGGCGCATCAGCTTCCTGCGCGCCGGTTCCGACGATGTCGTGCATGGCGTGACCTGGCCGCTGCTCGGCGATGACGACGAAAATGCCGACCTCGGCGCGGAGATCGAAGCGCTGCTGAAAAGCACCGGTATCGGCGAGGTGCGCATCCTCAACACGCGCATGCCGATGGAATATTGCGACGATTGCGGTGCGCCCCTGTTTCCCAGCCCGGAAGCTGAAAACGTGCACGCCGAATTGCCGGAAGAGATGCAGGATGCGCCACCGGCGCAGTTGCATTGAGTATGGATTTCAGTACCGATTGTCGCGCCTGCCCGCGTCTGGCGACATTTCTTGAAGCCGGCCGGATGAAACATCCCGCTTATTACTGCAAGCCGGTGCCGGCTTTCGGTGACGATCAGCCTGCTCTGCTGATCGTCGGCCTGGCACCCGGTTTTCACGGCGCCAACCAGACCGGCCGCCCGTTCACCGGCGACCATGCCGGCATCCTGCTGTATGAAACCTTGCACGCCTTCGGCTTTGCCAGCCGGCCGGTTTCAGTGGCGGTGGATGATGGCTTGCAACTGATCGGTTGCCGCATCACCAACGCGGTGAAATGCGTGCCGCCGGAGAACAAGCCGGAGACCGGCGAGATCAAACGCTGCAACGAATATCTGCAGCAGGAACTGGCGGCCTTGCCGGCGGGCACCGCCATCCTCGCTCTTGGCCTGATCGCACATAAAGCGGTGCTGATGGCGCGCGGGCTGAAAGCTTCCGGCCATGTCTTCGCCCATGCTGCATCGCACGCGTTGCCGGGCGGTCTCCGCCTGTATGACAGCTACCATTGCAGCCGCTACAACACCCAGACGCGGCGGCTGACGCCGGAAATGTTCCGCGCAGTGTTCGCCCAAATTGCTTCGGACCCAAGGAGTTAGCCATGCCCGTTGTCACCATCAAGCTTGCCGGCACGTTGAGCCGCGATCAGAAGAAAAAGATCGCCGAAGAAATCACCGAGACGCTGGAACGCCACGCGCTGAAACCAAAACGCTATACCTACATCGCGTTCGAGGAACTGCCGGACGAGAACTGGGCGATCGCCGGCCAGTTGCTCGACGAGGACGACTGAACCGCCCGCTGTGAGCATCGCCGAACCCGCCCACTTCGACCCCAAAGCCTTCCTCGCCGGTCTGCCCAACCTGCCGGGGGTGTATCGCATGCTGGGCGAAGCCGGC
>CAZUSF010000076.1:0-9476 GCA_964623355.1 uncultured Thiobacillus sp.
CCCGCTTTTCCAGCTTGTCTTCCAGATGTAACCGTTCTGTCATCTGGCTATGACACATTGGCTGCCATGCCAGCCGTTCGCTCCGTCTTCATTTCGGATGTCCACTTGGGCACCCGCGCCTGCCAGGCTGACAGCCTGGTTGCCTTCCTGCGTGACTTCCCCGCCGAACATTTGTATCTGATCGGCGACATCATCGATTTCTGGGGCATGAGCCGCGGCATCCACTGGAGTCCGGCGCAGAACACCGTGGTCCAGAAAGTGCTCAAGCGGGCGCGGCATGGCGAAAAGGTGGTGTTCGTGCCGGGCAATCACGATGAAGCGCTGCGCGATTACTGCGAAACGGCGTTCGGCGATATCCGGGTCGAGCGGGAATTCGTGCATGAAACCGCCGATGGCCGCCGCCTTCTGCTCACGCATGGCGACGATTTCGACCAGGTCACTCGGCATCACCGCTGGGTCGCGGTGCTCGGCGATGTCGCCTACAACCTGCTGGTCCGCGCCAACGGCTGGTTGTCCTGGATGCGGCGCCAGCTCGGCATTGCCGGTTACTGGTCGCTCGCCGGCTACGCCAAACGGCGAGTCAAGACGGCGTTGCAGTTCATCTTCGATTTCGAGGACTCGGTGATTCGCCATGTCCGTGAACGCCAGCTGGATGGCGTCATCTGCGGCCACATCCACTGGGCGGCGCTGAAGGAGGTCGATGGCCTGATCTACGCCAACTGTGGCGACTGGGTCGATTCCTGCACCGCTATCGTCGAACACCTCGACGGTCATCTGGAAATGGTCGAATGGAGCGCGCTCTGCCGCATGCCGCGCGAAACCTTCAGTCCGACACTGGTAGAGGCCGATTGATGCTCACACTCATGTTGTCCGATGTCTACTTCCCGCGCATCAATGGCGTCTCCACCTCGATCGAAACCTTCCGCAGCGCACTCGCCGCGCAGGATGTGAAGACCCAGTTGATCGCGCCTCGCTACGCCAATGAAGCCGACACGCTAGACATCATCCGGGTGCCGGCGCGGCGCGTGCTGGGCGATCCGGAAGATCGGCTGGTGCATTACGGCAAGCTGCGCCGCGCCGCGCTGAAGGCGGCCGCCGACTGCGACGTGATCCATATCCAGACGCCATTCGCCGCGCACTACGCCGGCCTGCATGCGGCGCGGGCGTTGCACAAACCGGTGATCGCCACCTATCACACGCTGTTCGAGGAATACCTCCAGCACTACATTCCCTGGCTGCCGGCGGCAGGGTTGCGCGGCCTGGCGCGTCGCTTCTCGCGCAGCCAGTGCAACGCGCTCGATGCGGTGATCGTGCCGTCCACCGCGATGCGCGAGCGGCTCGGCGAATACGGTGTCACCCGGCCGCTGCATGTGTTGCCGACCGGCTTGCCGGCGAACGCCTTCGCAGCCGGCGATGCCGGCGATTTCCGCGCCCGCCACGGCATCGCCCCGGAGCGGCCGGTGGCGCTGTTCGTCGGCCGCGTGGCGCATGAGAAGAACATCGATTTCCTGCTGCAGGCGGTCAGCATCGCCCGCCGTTCCTTGCCTGACCTGCTTTTCCTGATCACCGGCGAAGGTCCAGCCCGCGCCGATCTGGAACAGCAGGCGACACAGCTCGGCCTGCGTGATCAGGTTCGCTTTCTCGGTTATCTCGACCGCAAGCAGGAATTGCCCTCGGCGTATGCCGCTGCCGACGTGTTCATCTTCGCCTCGCGCACCGAGACGCAGGGGCTGGTGTTGCTGGAGGCGATGGCGCAACGCTGCCCGGTGGTGGCGCTATCGATCATGGGCACGGCGGACATCCTGCAACCCGGTCGCGGCTGCCGCATTGCGCCGGATGACCCGGCCGGTTTCGCGCAAGCAATGCAAGGCGTGCTGACTGACCCGGTGCTCCGGCTGCAGCTTGGCGACGAAGCGCGCACTTATGCCAAGGAATGGTCGGATCAGGCCTTGGCGACCAAACTGGCTGATCTGTATCGCAGCCTGTACTGAAGCCAGCCTCGCTGAATTTGATGCCCTCCCGATGAAGCCGCTGCGCATTCTGCTGGTGACCGAAACCTATCCACCGGAAATCAACGGTGTCGCGATGACCACGCAGCGCCTGGTGGAAGGCCTGCGCGCGCGCGGCCATTGGGTCGGCATTGTGCGTCCGCGCCAGCGCAAAGACCCGAAGCAAACCGACAGCGAAACCTGGACCGTGCCCGGCCTGCCGATTCCCACCTATCCCAGCCTGCGACTCGGACTGCCGGCCTATCGCTTGCTTGGCCGCGTCATGGATCAGCAACGTCCCGACCTGGTGCATGTGGTGACCGAAGGCCCGCTCGGCTGGGCTGCCGTGTTCGCCGCCAGGGCGCGTCGCCTGCCACTCACCTCCGGCTATCACACGCATTTCGCGCAATACAGCAGCCACTATCACGTCGGCTGGCTGATGCCCTGGGTCACCCGTTGGCTCGATGCGTTGCACAAACGTTGCCACGCGACCTTTGTGCCGACGCCGGAACTGGCCGCCGAGCTTGCCGCACGCGGCATTCCCAACGTGCAGCCGGTTGGGCGCGGCGTCGATACCGGCTTGTTCCATCCCGGTCGCCGCGACCACGCATTGCGCAAACACTGGGGTGTCGAAAGTGACGCCCTGGCTTGTCTCTATGTCGGGCGCCTGGCGCCGGAAAAAAATCTCGGCGTGGTGGCGCAAGCCTTCAGTGCCATCGCGGCTCGACATCCACGCGCCCGCATGGTCTGGGTGGGCGATGGCCCGGCCCTGGCAAGTCTGCGCACGGCGCACCCGGAACATATCTATGCCGGCTCGCGTATCGGCGCAGAACTCGCCGCCCACTACGCCAGCGCCGACCTTTTCCTGTTCGGCAGCCTGTCAGAAACCTGGGGCAATGTACTGACCGAAGCCCTCGCCAGCGGTTTGAGCGTCGTCACCTACCGGCGTGCGGCAGGTGAGATATTGATTCAGGATGGGAAAAACGGTTGCACGATCAAGCCTGACGATGCCGATGCCTTCGTCGAGGCAGCGCAACATCTGGCCAGCAACCCGGCAAAACGCCAGGAATTGGGTCAGCAGGCCAGTCTGAGCATGTCAGCGCATGGCTGGGACCGCATTATCGAGCGCTACGAAACCACGCTCCGGCAAGTTTCAGTTTCCAGCCAAACGAATTGAACCCGTAGCGCCACCCCGTAGGATGGGCGAAGCGCAGCGCGCCCATCATGCGTGCATTGGGTGATGGGTTGAGCAATCCGCCAGGCTCAATCATCCGATGGTTCGTCGAGGTACTTCTGCAAGCGGCGTTCAAACACATGCCGGTCGAAGCGCCATTCTTCCAGCAGATCAATCGCCAGCTCAAACGATTTTCTATCCAGGTCATAGAGGCAACCCAGATCGAAATTGGCCGAATTCTCCAGCGCCATGCAAAGATCCTTCAGGGTGATGACTGCCTTGTCTTCCGGATTTTTCCGGATGAATTTGGCGATGTTCTTGACAGCATTAGCCATAATTTTCTTCCTTACCAATGTAATGCCCGCAAGCGGGCGGATTTTTTGTGCTGATGCGCCCGCATACGGCGAGCAATGTCATCCAGCATGGCGATCGCATCCAACACGAACGGACCTTTGTTCAACATCACGCATTCAGCGCGTTCCGACATGGCTGCGTCGGTCATTTCAGCCCGCGACGGCAGGTTTTCCTTGATCAGTTGTTCGAACACCTGCGTCGCCCACACCACAGGCACATGCGCGGATTCTGCCAGCCAAAGAATTTCTTCCTGAATCTCTGCCAGACGCGACCAGCCAATTTCCACCGCTAGATCACCCCGCGCAATCATCAAGCCGAATGGCCCGCGACTGGCGCCATGCACAATGATTTGCGGCAGATTGGCCACCGCGCGCTGGGTTTCGATCTTGGCGATGCGGCCCAGATTGCCCGCCCCGCGCTTGTCCAGTTCATCCGCCAAGGCATCCATATCTGCGGCCGTCTGTACAAAAGAATAGCCCACCATGTCGGCTTCGCGAGCGACGAAATCCAGGTCCAGCAAATCCTTCTCGCCCAGCGCCGGCAACACCAGATCACTGTCGGGAAAATTCAAGCCCTTGCCCGGACGTATCTTGTCGCCCTCCGGCCGGGCGCGTGTGATCCGCAACCAGGCGCCCTTGTCATCCAGACGTTCGACTTCCGCACCGATCTGGCCATCATCGATAAACACGCGTTCACCGACGCACAAGCTATCCAGCACTTCGGGTTGTGCGCAGGGAATCCGCCCGGCATAGCCGGACTCGTCACCAACCTCACCGGGCGCATCGTCGCGTGACAGCAAAACCGTATCGCCAAGATGCACCAGCAGCACTTCCGGGCTGGCTTCCAGTTCACCCACCAGGGTTTGTCGATGCCGGCTTTCACCGGAAAGATGTTTCAACACACACCCCTGCTCCAACCATGCTGAATCGGCGGTACAGGCCAGAAGATGCGCTTCGCCCATGCGTTCCAGCACATTGAGGATGCGTTTCTTGCCGCGCGTATCAGTCACTTCAACCAGATCACCCAGCTGCAAGCGAGCAAACCAACTTCGATCCACGCTCATGCGCGGATATCCGGCCAGGCCGGTAGCGCCACGCAAACCCGTACCGCCGGGCTCGCCGCTGGCATCAAACAGAAAATAGGCCGGCGCCCGCGTGTCGCCGCGATCATCTCGCCTTGGTTTCAGGCGAAGCCGACCCGGGCTGGCGGCCATTTCACCGGTGCGCAACTTCGGCCCCGCCAGATCCATGTGAATCAGACAGTTGCGGCCGCTCGCCTTGGCGGCAGCGCGGATGTTGTCAATCATTGCGCGCCAGGTGGCGGCGTCATCATGCGCACAATTGATGCGCGCGATATCCATGCCGCGTTCGATCAGATCGCGCACAAATCGCATTTCCCCTGCTGCTGCCGTCGGCAGTGTGACCATGATGCGGGTGCGCCGCTGCTTGGGCTCTTTGCCGAGCAGGGCCTGGGTGTTCAGCTTCAGGCGCTTGTCGCCGTGACGATTACCGCGCCCGGGATACAGCAGCGCCTCCTCCGTCGGGCAGACGCCGCTGATCGCATCCAGCGCCTGGCCGACGGCATCCAGGGTGGCGATGACATGGCCTTCACAGCGACCGAGGGAAGAAAGTCCGAGTTCCGACAGATGTTCCTGCAATCGACGCAGGTCTTCGCGACGCAAGGCGATGTAGGCCGCCAGATTTTCGGCATCGCGCGCATATTCGGATTTGCCGGTGGATTTGCCGCCGACTTTGCCGACGATTTTTTCAACGGGCTTTTCCAGAACCGGCTGCCAGGCTGTCATCAAGTCGCGTTGACCTTCGGCCACCTTGCGGCGCAACTCGGTCAGTTCGTGTTGCAGATCGGAAATGGATGGCATGACCCGGACGATATGACGTTCACATTAAAGCGTGAAGCATAACCAGTCATTGCGAAAGCAAGATGAAGGATTTATGACAAAAGGAACGGGGTCGATACCGCATAAGCGGTATCGACCCCGTTCCTTTGCTAAAGCGCGAGTTTCCCGATTTGAAAATTTCAGCCGAAACGGCCGGTGATGTAATCCTCAGTCTGCTTCTGCGTCGGTTTCACGAACAGCTTGTCGGTATTGCCGAATTCAATCAGTTCGCCCAGATACATGAAGGCGGTGAAATCGGAAATACGCGCCGCCTGCTGCATGTTGTGGGTGACGATGGCGATGGTGTATTCCGTTTTCAACTCGTTGATCAACTCCTCGATCTTGGCGGTCGAAATCGGATCAAGCGCGGAAGTCGGCTCGTCCAGCAACACGATTTCCGGTTTCACCGCGATGGTGCGCGCGATGCACAGGCGTTGTTGCTGACCACCCGACAGTGACAGGCCGCTTTGTTGCAGCTTGTTCTTGGCCTCTTCCCACATCGCCGCCTTGCGCAACGCCCACTCGACGCGTGCATCCATCTCGGACTTGGGCAGGTTTTCGTAAAGCCGCACTCCAAATGCAATGTTCTCGTAGATCGTCATCGGGAACGGCGTCGGCTTCTGGAACACCATACCGATCTTGGCGCGAACCAGATTCACGTCCTGCTTCTTGTCGAGCAGGTTCTTGCCATGAAAGTTGATCTGCCCTTCGGCACGCTGCCCCGGATACAGGTCATACATGCGGTTAAACGTACGCAACAGCGTCGACTTGCCGCAACCGGACGGGCCGATGAAAGCGGTTACCTGGCCTTTTGCGATGTCCAGCGAGACATTGCTCAAGCCGCGAAAGGCGCCGTAATAGAAATTCAGGTCTCGGATAGACAGGATGGCTTCGCCATCAGCGGTGGTTTGGGGGTCGGACATTTGATACTCCGGATTCAGACTGAAACTTTATTGCGGAACATGACGCGCGCAATGATGTTGATGGCAAGCACGATCAAAGCGATCAACAGTGCGCCACCCCAGGCCAGACTGACCCAGTTGTCGTAGGGGCTCATGGCGAACTGGAAGATCACCACTGGCAGATTGCCCATCGGCTGCGTCATATCGGTACTAAAGAACTGGTTGTTCAGGGCGGTGAACAACAACGGCGCAGTTTCACCCATGATGCGGGCAATGGAGAGCAAGACGCCAGTGACAACACCCGCCTTGACCGCTCGCAAGGTGACTTTCAACGAAACCTGCCAGCGCGGCGCGCCAACCGCGAAGGCAGCTTCGCGCAGCGCGGTCGGCACCAGCAGCAGCATATTCTCGGTAGTACGCACCACCACCGGGATGGCGATCAACGACAAGGCCACCGATCCAGCCCAACCCGAGAAGCCGCCCAGCGTCGCCACCATCAAGGCATAGACAAACAGGCCGACCACGATGGATGGTGCCGACAACATGATGTCGGTGACAAACCGTGTGGTCGCGGCAAATTTGGAAGTTGCCCCGTATTCCGCCAGATAGATGCCGGCCAGAATGCCGATCGGGGTCGACACCAGCGTGGTCACTCCGATAATCATCAGACTGCCGACAATGGCGTTGCGCATACCACCACCCTCGCTGCCTGGCGCCGGCGTGTCTTGGGTGAAAAAATCCCAGCTCAAGGCATTGAAACCGTTATAGAACAAGGTCCACAGAATCCACATCAGGGCTGCCAGGCCAAAGGTCATGGCGACCATAGACAGGGCAATACCAACACGATTGGTCAGAATGCGACGGGAATAGAGATTCATGATTGGCTACCTGATGTCTGGCTCAAATGCCTTGCTTGGCAACGCCGCGCTTGATCAACCATTGGGAAATGGCCAGCACGATGAAGGTGATGATGAACAGCACCAGACCCAGCGCAAACAACGACGAAATGTGCAGACCTGGATCGGCCTCACCGAATTCATTGGCCAGTGTCGAGGCGATCGAAGTCCCTGGCGCAAAGAGAGTGCCGACAATGCGATTGGCATTGCCGATGACAAACGTGACGGCCATTGTTTCACCCAGCGCACGGCCAAGGCCGAGCATGATGCCGCCGATAACACCGACCCGGGTATAGGGCAGAACAATGTTGGTGACCACTTCCCAGGTTGTGCAACCGACACCGTAAGCAGATTCCTTCAGTTGCGGCGGCACTGTCTCGAACACGTCACGCATCACCGAAGCGACGAAGGGAATCACCATCAGCGAAAGCACGATACCGGCGGTCAGGATGCCCACGCCAATCGGCGGACCGGCGAACCAGCCACTGATGATCGGGGTATCGCCGACCGCCGCCTGAAGGTAAGGCTGCACATGTTCGGAGAACAGCGGTGCGAACACGAACAAGCCCCAGATACCGTAAATGATGGATGGCACGCCAGCGAGCAACTCAATAGCGGTTCCCAACGGACGCCGAAGCCAGACTGGACAGGTCTCGGTCAGG
The DNA here is from genome assembly GCA_964623355.1 of uncultured Thiobacillus sp. Taxonomy (GTDB): domain Bacteria; phylum Pseudomonadota; class Gammaproteobacteria; order Burkholderiales; family Thiobacillaceae; genus PFJX01. The sequence goes on from CAZUSF010000076.1 coordinate 7,874, forward strand.
AACAGGGCGATGCCGAAGCTGACGGGTACTGCAATGAGCAATGCAATGACCGAGGTCACCACCGTGCCATAGATGGCAGCAAGCGCGCCGAACCGGTCTTCCGGCACATTCCAGACATTGGTCCACAAAAAGCCGGGGCCGAATTCTTTTAATGCCGGTGAAGCTTCGATCGCCAGGGAAATCAAGATGCCGACCAGCGCAGCCAGCACGATAGCCGCAAACACCAGGGTAACCTGATGGAAGAACATATCCTGCAGCTTGAATTTTCTAACCTGCGCGGCATGCAGGTCGACGGGGGCAGTCGCTTCGCTCATGGCGATATTTCCTGTTTGATGTGACTTTATTCGGAAAGCGCCTTGAAAATAAGGAGACTTCCGGAGAAAGCTCGGGCGCGGAAAAGGGATTAGCCTTGGCGCGCCCGACTTGGTGCAACAAAAATTACTTGATGTTCTTCATCTCGGCTTCAACCATCTTCACTACGTTGGCGGGAAGCGGCACGAAGCCGAGGTCTTCCGCCATCTTCTGGCCATTATTCAGCGACCAGGTGAAGAAATCGACTACACCCTTCTGGCGGGAAGCGTCGGCACCCTTTTCGTAGGCCAGGATGTAGGTCGCGCTGGTGATTGGCCAAGCATTTTTGTGAGGTTGGTCGAGCAAGTCGGGGGCCATGCCCTTGACCTTGAAGTTGGCGCCAGCGGCAGCGTCAGCAACCGCATCCTGGTTCGGCACGATGTAGTTGCCGGCCTTGTTCTTCAACGCGACAAAAGTCATTTTGTTCTTCATCGCATCGGCGATATCGACATAGCCAATGGTGCCGGAAATCTTCTGCACGTTAGCGGCGACACCCGGGTTGCCCTTGCCACCGACCGCGTTGGCTGGCCAGTTCACGGTTGTCCCGGCACCTACATCACGACTGAACGCCATAGACTGCTTGGCAAGATAATGGGAGAAGGCGAAGGTAGTGCCGGAACCATCAGAACGATGCGACACGGTGATGGCAGTGGCAGGCAACTTCAGGCCAGGGTTCAGTTTGGCGATTCTTGCATCGTTCCACTTGGTGATGGCACCGCGGAAAATTTCAGCGGCAGTCGGGCCATCCAGTTTCAGCTTGCCAGATTCAATACCGGGGACATTGATCACGATTGTAACGGCACCCATTACGGTCGGGACCTGCACCATGCCATTCGCATCGAGATCAGATTCCTTCAGGGGGGCGTCGGTACCGCCAAAATCGACGGTCTTGGCCTTGATCTGCTTGATACCGCCAGAAGAGCCGATGCCTTGATAATTGACCTTTTCACCGGTTGCACCTTGGTAGGCTTCGGCCCATTTGGTGTAAACGGCGTAGGGGAAAGTTGCGCCGGCGCCGGTAATATCGGCCGCCAGGGCAGACAGACTCAGCGACATGGCAGCGGCCAGGGTGGACAGCTTGATCAGGGTACGTTGCGTGTTCATATTTAATCTCCAGACAGTTGCGTCTTCAGTTAGTGACCGACGCAGCTTATCTACAGATTATTACAAGCTCGTGACAACCGTAATAAATCTGGAATTCATACTCCTGCAGCGATTCGCACGGCATCGGCAATGTGATCAGCCGTCCGCC
>CAZUSF010000077.1:0-9474 GCA_964623355.1 uncultured Thiobacillus sp.
TCGCTGTTGACGCGGGCGGCGAAGTCTTCCAGGTTGAGATCGATGTCTTCCATCGAGCCGTTCAGCTTGGCGGCATAGTAGTAACGAAGCCATTCCGGATTGAGGTGATTGAGGTAGCTCTCGGCCGTGATGAAGGTGCCACGCGATTTCGACATCTTCAGGCCGTTGACGGTGAGGAAGCCGTGGCAGAACACGCCGGTCGGGGTGCGGAAGCCGGCATGCGCAAGTTCGGCCGGCCAGAACAAGGCGTGGAAGTAGAGGATGTCCTTGCCGATGAAGTGGTACAGCTCGGCTTCCGAATCCGGTTTCCAGTATTCGTTGAAATCGAGCCCGGTTTTGTCGCACAGGTTCTGAAAACTGCCCATGTAGCCGATCGGTGCGTCGAGCCAGACGTAGTAATACTTGCCTGGGGCATCCGGAATCTCGAAACCGAAGTAGGGCGCATCACGCGAGATGTCCCAATCGGACAAGCCAGCTTGCAGCCATTCACCGAGTTTGTTGGCGGCTTCGGCCTGCACATGCGCCGGATCGGCGGTCCACTGTTTGAGGAAGTCGGCGCAGCGTGGGTCGGACAGCTTGAAGAAATGGTGATCCGATTCCTTGCGCACCGGTTTTGCGCCGGAGACGGCGGAATAGGGTTCGATCAGATCGGTCGGCTGATAGGCCGCGCCGCAGGCTTCGCAGTTGTCACCGTACTGGTCCTTGGCATGGCACTTCGGGCATTCGCCCTTGATGAAGCGATCCGGCAGGAACATTTCCTTGACCGGGTCGTAGAACTGCTCGATCGAGCGAATCTCGATCAGGCCGGCCTGCTTCAACCGGGTATAGATGGTGTCGGCGTAATGCCGGGTTTCCGGCGTGTTGGTGGAATAGTAATTGTCGAATTCGACATGAAAGCCGTCGAAGTCGCGCTTGTGTTCATGCCAGGTCCGGTCGATCAACTGTTCCGGCGTGATGCCTTCCTTTTCCGCGCGCAACATGATCGGGGTGCCATGCGTGTCGTCGGCGCAGCAATAGAAGCAGGTGTTGCCGCGCATTTTCTGGAAGCGCACCCAGATGTCGGTCTGGATGTATTCGACCAGATGGCCCAGGTGGATGCTGCCGTTGGCGTAGGGCAGGGCGGAAGTGACAAGTATCTTGCGGGTCATGGAATCTGCGCGGGTTGAAAATTTGCGCGATTTTAGCTGTCGCTCAGATCACTGCGTATCGAATGCATCACTTCCATGTGAGTTGATCCGACAATTTTGCCAAATGGCCGATTCTTCAATTGTGTTCATCTGTGAACCTCACTAGAATGCGCCCCGACCTTAGGCGCGTAGCTCAGCTGGTTAGAGCACCACCTTGACATGGTGGGGGTCGTTGGTTCGAGTCCAATCGCGCCTACCAACAAAAAAGAAGCCGGAACTCGCGTTCCGGCTTTTTCATTTCCGAAGGTGTTTGGCATGCCGGTTATTCGACTTCCCGATGGTTCCGAACGTGTTTTCGAGGCGCCGGTGACGGTGGCCGAAGTGGCTGCCAGCATTGGCGCCGGCCTGGCTCGCGTGGCGCTGGCCGGCAAGGTGAATGGACAGCTGGTCGATACTTCGTTTCGTATCGAGCAGGATGCCTCACTCGCCATCGTGACCGACAAGGACGTCGACGGCGTCGATCTGATCCGTCATTCCTGTGCGCACTTGCTGGCCTTTGCGGTGAAGGAATTGTTCCCGGATGCGCAAGTGACCATCGGGCCGGTGATCGAAGACGGTTTCTATTACGACTTCTCGTACAAGCGGCCATTCACGCTGGACGATCTGGCGGCGATTGAAAAGCGCATGGGCGAACTGGCCAAGAAAGACATTCCCGTCAAGCGCGAGGAGTGGGATCGCGACCAGGCGGTTGAATTCTTCAAGTCGATCGGGGAGCACTACAAGGCGGAAATCATCGCTTCGATTCCCGCCGGCCAGACCATTTCACTCTATCGCGAAGGCGATTTCATCGATCTGTGTCGCGGTCCGCACGTGCCGTCCACCGGCAAGATCAAGGCGTTCAAGCTGATGAAACTGGCCGGCGCCTACTGGCGCGGCGATTCGAAAAACGAGATGTTGCAGCGTGTTTACGGCACGGCTTGGCGCAGCAAGGAAGATCTGGCCGAATACCTGCATCGTCTGGAAGAAGCCGAGAAGCGTGATCACCGTCGCCTGGGCAAGCAGCTCGACTTGTTCCATCTGCAGGAAGAGTCGCCCGGCATGGTGTTCTGGCATCCGCATGGCTGGGTGCTGTGGCAGGAAGTCGAGCAATACATGCGGCGCAAATTCAACGAATACGGCTATCAGGAAGTGAAGACGCCGACCGTGATGGACAAGTCGCTGTGGGAGAAATCCGGTCACTGGGATAACTACCGCGACAACATGTTCACTACTTCATCGGAAAACCGCGATTACGCGGTGAAGCCGATGAACTGTCCCGGTCATGTGCAGATCTTCAACCATAGTCTGCATTCCTACCGCGACCTGCCATTGCGTCTGGCCGAGTTTGGTTCATGCCACCGCAATGAGCCGTCCGGCGCTTTGCACGGCCTGATGCGGGTGCGTGCGTTCACCCAGGACGATGCGCATATTTTCTGCACCGAAGGCCAGATTCAGTCCGAGGTTTCGGACTTCATCAAAATGCTGCAAGCGGTCTATGCGGATTTTGGCTTCAACGATGTGCTGGTGAAACTGTCGACCCGCCCGGAAAAGCGTGTCGGTTCCGATGAATCATGGGACAAGGCGGAAGCCGGCCTGGCAGCCGCACTTGATCAAAACGGACTGGCGTTCGACCTGCAACCCGGTGAAGGCGCTTTCTATGGCCCGAAAATTGAATTCACACTGAAAGATTCGCTCGGTCGTTTGTGGCAGGTTGGCACCATTCAGCTCGATTTCAATCTGCCGGTGCGACTGGGCGCCGAGTTTGTCGATGAAGACAACACGCGCAAGCCGCCGGTGATGCTGCATCGCGCGATTCTGGGTTCGCTGGAGCGCTTTCTTGGCATCCTGATCGAGCATTACGCAGGTAATTTCCCGGTATGGCTGTCCCCGGTTCAGGTTGTCGTGATGTGCATCACCGACAATCAGGCCGAATATGCAGCGCAAATCACGCAAAACCTTAAAAAACAAGGTATTCGCGCCGTTTCCGACTTGAGAAACGAGAAGATCACCTATAAAATCCGCGAGCACTCAATGCAGCGCGTCCCCTACCAGATCATTGTTGGCGATAAAGAGCGCCAGGAAAACAAGGTGGCGGTTCGCAAACGGGGTGGTGAGGATCTCGGTCAGATGGACTTCGATGCTTTCCTCCTGAAGTTGCGTGAGAGTGACTAAACAATCTGAGGAGCCGATGCAATTTATCGGCTCCTCGTTTTTTTCAAGGGGCTTGAGATAGCACAGGAAAAGGAACCCCGGATCAATGGCGAAATAGATGTATCGCCGATCCGTCTGGTGGGTGTGGAAAGCGAGCAGCTGGGTATTGTCAGTCTGCGTGAAGCGTTGATGAAGGCTGAAGAAGCTGAGCTGGACCTGGTGGAAATTGCGCCGCAAGCGCAACCGCCGGTTTGTCGGATCATGGATTACGGCAAATACAAGTACCAGGAAAGCAAGAAGCAGCACGAAGCCAAGCTGAAGCAGAAGCAGATTCAGATCAAGGAAGTGAAATTCCGGCCGGCGACTGATGACAATGACTATCAGGTCAAGCTGCGTAATCTGATCCGATTTCTGGATGAGGGCGATAAAGCCAAGATCACGCTGCGCTTCAGAGGTCGCGAAATGGCTCACCAGGAGTTTGGTATGCAGTTGCTCCGCCGCGTCGAGGCTGATCTGGCCGAACATGGCATCGTCGAGCAATTCCCCAAGCTGGAAGGTCGCCAGATGATCATGGTGCTGGCCCCGAAGAAGAAGAGTTGATTTTGAAGTTGTAGTTTTAGTTGTGCCGGGTGGATCGTGGCTTCGGCTGCAATTCACCGATGTTGTAAACACGTGCTTGTCTGGCTGTTCAAGCGTTCCCGTTGGGAGCCGCCAGACGCATAGAAGAAACAGGAGCTAACCATGCCCAAGATGAAGACCAAGAGCGGCGCCGCCAAGCGCTTCCGCGTTCGCGGCAGCGGCAGCATCAAGCGCTCGTCCGCCTACATGCGCCACATCCTCACCAAGAAGACCACCAAGCGCAAGCGTCACCTGCGCGGTATGTCCGACGTGAATCCTGCTGACATCGGTCACGTTCGTGACATGATGCCCTACGCTTAATCAAGGAGATCAGACATGCCTCGCGTTAAACGTGGTGTAACCGCTCGTGCCAGTCACAAGAAAGTCCTGAACGCAGCCAAGGGTTTCCGTGGTCGTCGCAAGAACGTATTCCGGGTCGCCAATGAAGCGGTGATGAAAGCCGGTCAATATGCTTACCGTGACCGTCGCCAGAAAAAACGTCAATTCCGTCAGTTGTGGATCGCGCGTATCAACGCAGCGGTACGCAGCCTGGGTATCGACATGAATTACAGCCAATTCATGTGTGGTCTGAAGAAAGCATCGATCGATCTCGATCGCAAGGTGCTGTCCGACATGGCCATCTTCGATCAGCCGGCTTTTGCCAAGATTGCTGATCAAGCCAAGGCCAGCCTGGGAGCCTAAGCTCGTTCTCGTTCAAGCTGAAGGGAGGCCTGTCTAGGCCTCCCTTTTTCTTTTGGCTTTGTTGTTACCGCCCAATGGGTTAGAGCATGAATCTCGATGAAATTCTGAAGGATGCCGAGCGCGAGTTTGCGACTGCCGGCAGCTTGCCAGTGCTGGATCAGGTGAAGGCGCGCTTTATCGGCAAGAGCGGTGCAATTACTGAGCAGATGAAGGGTCTGGGGGCGTTGCCGCCGGATCAACGCAAGGTGGTGGGCGCCCAGATCAACCAGATCAAGGATCAGGTCGAGGCTTTGCTGAAGGCTCGCCGTGACGCAATCCAGGCTGATGAGCTGAATAGCCAACTGGCCGCCGAGTCTCTTGATATCACTTTACCAGGACGCGGTGGCGCGATGGGCGGCTTGCATCCGGTGAGCCGGACGCTGGCGCGGATCGAAGAACTGTTTGCTTCGATCGGGTTTGTCGTTGCCGATGGGCCGGAAATCGAGACTGATTTTTACAATTTCACCGCGCTGAACATCCCCGAGAATCATCCGGCGCGGGCGATGCACGACACGTTCTACCTGGATGGCGGCGCTTTGTTGCGCACCCATACTTCGCCGGTCCAGGTGCACTATATGCAGGATCAGAAGCCGCCGCTGCGGATCATTGCTCCGGGTCGCGTGTTCCGCGTCGATTCCGACGCCACGCATTCCCCGATGTTTCATCAGGTTGAAGGTTTGTGGGTGGATGAGCAGGTCAGCTTTGCCGATCTGAAAGCCGTGGTGCAGGATTTCCTGCAGCGATTCTTTGAACGCGATGATTTGACCGTCCGTTTTCGTCCGTCGTTCTTTCCCTTTACCGAGCCTTCAGCCGAGATGGATATGAGTTGGGGCGATGCATCGGAAAATCGTTGGCTGGAAATTGGTGGCTGCGGCATGGTGCATCCGAATGTTTTCAGTCATGTCGGGATCGACCCGGAGCGGTTTCAGGGCTTCGCTTTCGGCATGGGCGTCGAGCGTCTGGCGATGCTGCGTTATGGGGTCGATGACCTACGGCTGTTTTTCGAAAACGATGTCCGTTTTCTCAAGCAATTTGCCTGATTCACAGGCTGATCGTAATTAATTAATTCATTCATTTCAGGCGCCATGCAATTCTCCGAATCCTGGCTACGCAGCCTTGTCAATCCCGCACTAGATACGCAACAACTCGCTCATCTGCTGACCATGGCCGGCCTGGAAGTCGAGGCGATCGAACCGGCAGCAGCCGAGTTCACGCAGGTTGTGGTGGCAAAAATTCTCAGCGCCGAAAAGCATCCTGATGCAGATCGGCTGCAGGTTTGCCAGGTCGATGTCGGTGAAGTCGAACCGTTGACCATCGTTTGCGGCGCGCCGAATGCCCGCGCCGGCTTGCTCACGGCCTGTGCCCGTGTCGGCGCCAAACTGCCTGAATTCAGTATCAAGCAAGCCAAGGTTCGCGGTGTGGCCTCATTCGGCATGCTGTGTTCTGCCAAAGAATTGGGTCTGATCAACCCAACCGGAGTCGATGGCATTCTGGAACTACCGGTCGATGCAATGGTGGGCATGAACCTGCGCGAGTTGCTCGATCTGGATGATCGGCTATTCACCCTGAAATTGACGCCAAACCGAGGCGACTGTCTGTCGATGGCGGGAATCGCGCGCGAAGTTGCTGCGCTGACCGATGCACCCATGCTTGACGTGGATTGCGCGCCGGTCATCGCCAAACTTGCTGATCTGCAGCCGGTCACGATTTCAGCCGAGGCAGCTTGCCCAAGCTACTGCGGTCGGGTCATTCGCAATATCGATCCGAAAGCGCAAACGCCGCGTTGGATGGTGCAGCGTCTGGAGCGCTCAGGGTTGCGTGCGATTCATCCGGTGGTCGACATCACCAATTACATACTGCTTGAGCTAGGCCAGCCAATGCATGGTTTTGATCTGGCTCGCTTGCAGGGTGCGGTACAGGTTCGTATGGCGCAGGCGGACGAGAAACTGGTTATGCTGAATGAGCAAAGCGTCACGTTTTCTGGTGCCGATGCCGATGTCTTGCTGATCACCGATGCGCATGGGCCGCTGGCGCTTGCCGGCATCATGGGAGGGCAATCCAGCGCGGTTAGCGAAACCACAAAGGACATCTTTCTCGAGGCGGCGCATTTCACCCCTGATGCGATCATCGGGCGCGCCCGTCGCTTCGGTTTGTCGACCGATTCATCTCACCGATTCGAACGCGGCGTTGATTCAGCGTTACCGCGCCGCGCGATCGAACGTGCCACTCGCTTGATCCTCGATATTTGCGGCGGTGAGTGCGGGCCAGTGCAGGAAACTGGTCCCGGTGCGGCAGCGTTCGAAGCGGTTGAGTTCCGGCCAGCTCGGGCACGCCGGATTCTCGGTTTCGAACTGTCTGATGCGGTCATGCTTGGCATCTTCAAACGTCTGGGCATGAAGGTTGATGAAGCTGGCGAATCGATGTGGGTGACGCCACCGACGCATCGGTTCGATATCACGCGAGAAGTGGATCTGGTCGAAGAAGTTGCACGCGTGCATGGCTATGAATCTGTCCCTGCGGTGAGTTTGCGCGGTGAACTTGCGATATTGCCGGTCAGTGAATCGAATCGCTCTACGTTAAGTATAAAAAACATAATGGTGACAAGGGGTTACCAGGAGGTCATCACCTATAGCTTTATCTCGGCAGAGGTTGATTGCGACTTCCGTTCTGAAGGAGAGGCTTTGCCTTTGCTGAACCCGATTGCGAGCCAGATGGGTGTCATGCGGGGTTCGCTGGTTGGCGGTTTGATTCAGACATTGCGGCATAACCTGAATCATGGCCAGGAGCGCTTGCAGATTTTTGAAGTGGGTCGCGCTTTTCTGACTTCTGCCCCGGATCAGCAGCCCGTTCGTCTTGCCGCGCTGGCTTATGGCAGCGTCCACGCCGAACAATGGGGCGAGAAATCGCGCCCGGTCGATTTCTATGACCTGCGCGCAGATCTTGAAGCCATGCTGCATCCAAAGCCGATTGAGTTGGTTCGAACCGATATTTCCGCGCTCCACCCCGGTCAAAGCGCGGAAATCCGCATTGATGGCGTCAAATGCGGCTGGTTGGGGGCGCTACACCCGCAATTGACCCAAAAATATGGTTTCACCCGATCCCCCATCCTGCTTGAACTGGATCTGCAGCCATTGCTTGATCAATCTCCGCCGCGCTATCAGGGAATTCCGCGATTCCCTGCCGTACGGCGTGACATTGCGGTCATTGTCGACGCGAATTTGGCTTTGGCTGACTTGGTTACCGCGATCAAAGCCGCTTCCATTCCCCTGCTGGTAAGCATCAATTGCTTCGACGTTTACCAGGGGCAGGGTGTTGAGCGAGACAAAAAAAGCCTTGCTTTCAATATGTTGTTACAACATACTGAGAAAACGCTTACAGATTCTGAAATTGAGTCTACTGTGGCGGAAGTGGTCAACCTTCTAGCTAAAAACTACAACGCCATTTTGCGCAGCTGACGGAGTTTTACCCGCATGACCCTTACCAAAGCTGAATTGGCTAACCTGCTGTTTGAAAAAGTGGGTCTCAACAAGCGTGAAGCCAAGGACATGGTGGAAACCTTCTTTGAAGAGGTCAGGACTGCCCTGGAGAATGGCGACAGCGTCAAACTCTCCGGTTTCGGCAACTTTCAGTTGCGCGAAAAACCGCAACGTCCTGGCCGTAACCCGAAAACGGGCGAAGAAATGCCAATTACTGCGCGCCGTGTAGTGACCTTTCATGCCAGCCAAAAATTGAAGACCATGGTGGAAGAAGCGCATGTCGGAACATCTGCCGAACTCTGAACTGCCTCTGATTCCGTCGAAGCGCTACTTCACCATTGGTGAAGTCGGCGAGTTGTGCGGCGTCAAGCCGCATGTACTGCGCTATTGGGAACAGGAGTTCACCCAGTTGCGGCCAGTCAAGCGGCGCGGCAATCGGCGTTATTACCAGCACCACGAAGTGATGCTGATCCGGCGTATTCGCGAGTTGCTCTACGAGCAAGGTTTCACCATCAGTGGCGCCCGCAACAGGTTGTTGTCGGAAGGCGAGGCGGAAGATTTCGCCGATGCGATGGAGACTGGGGAAGCTGAATCACCGATGGTCGAAGCGCCCACCCTGTCTGCTCAAGAAATCAAAAAAGAACTATCCGAGATACTCGACCTGTTGCAAGCTTGATTGTCGACAGGGCAATGTTTTGCCGGATTGGCCAGAACTTCACGACTCTGGATTTAACGTCAACGCATTTCGTTAAAAAACAGATGCTTGCCGTGGTTTTTTGTTCGTATTCAGATTTGACGGCAGACATTTCTGAAATCAGCCGGTTTAATAATCCTATCTTTTCTCCTGGCAGTGTTTACGGCACGCCTTGCTGGCATTTATAATGCTTCGAGTTCGGGGCGTAGCGCAGCCTGGTAGCGCACCTGCATGGGGTGCAGGGGGTCGGAAGTTCGAGTCTTCTCGCCCCGACCATTTATTTATTTTCTTCATCGCGGCGAATGCGGATTCTAATCAGCAACGACGACGGCTACTTTGCACCAGGAATAGCCGTTCTTGCCGCCACACTCAAAAACCAGGCTCACGATGTTACGGTTGTTGCGCCAGAGCGCGACCGGAGCGGTGCGAGTAATTCACTGACCCTCGATCGACCGCTGATGGTGCGTCAATCGCCCAGTGGGTTTACCTATGTCAACGGCACGCCAACGGATTGTGTGCATCTTGCGGTCACCGGATTGCTGCCGACCCTGCCGGATATGGTCATCTCGGGTATCAATCATGGTGCCAACATGGGTGACGATACGGTTTATTCCGGAACGGTCGCTGC
>CAZUSF010000078.1:0-9412 GCA_964623355.1 uncultured Thiobacillus sp.
TACATGTCGCGCACCCGCTCGTTGGCCTCGAGCAACTGGCCCTGCATGTCGAGCAGCAGGATGGCGTCGTTGGAGTAGAGTGAGAGATAGTCGTAATGCCGCTCCAGTACCCGCCGCTCCAGCTCCTTGCCGAGCAACTGGGCGCGCTGGCGGTTGACCTGGGCGCGCCACCAGAGCCAGGCGACCAGGCCGGCCGACAGCAACAGCAAGCCCGTTACCAGCGTGGCGCCTAGCGCCAGGCGGTGCAGCGGCGCATCGACTTCTCGCTGATCGATCTTGGCCACCAGAATCCAGGGGGTGCCGGGAATGCGGTCGGCGAAGGCAAGGACTTGTTCACCACGAAAATCGACTGCATTCGACAGGACACCCCGCTCGCCATCCACGGCCCGATAACCGACCCGATTCGGATTGCCCCTCGGCACCGAAATACTGCCCAGCGGTACCGTGGGTTGGCGTGAAGCGAACAAAATGCGCAATACCTCAGCCTCAGCTTGCTGCACCAACACGGTTTCGCCACTGGCACTGGCAGTCGGCCAGCGCTGGAGCATGGAAAACAGCGTGTTCTGCGCCGGCAAGGAAAAGAATATCGCGCCAACCGCGCGTTCGGTCTTGCCATTGCTGAGCAGCATCGGCGCGAACATGCCGAGCATGATGTTTGCGCTTGCGCCATGTTGGTGAAAATCGACCAGCATGGGTTTGCCGCTGGCGATGACCTGCAGCGCCTGGGCGCGATGCTCGTCCATCACGACATCGTGCTTTATGCTCAGACGCGCCGTGCCGGCAAGGTCGAACAGCGTGATATTGGCGTAGCCGTAGGATTCCTCGATCTGACTCAGGCGCCGCTGCATCTTTTCCACCAGCGCCCTATCTTTGCCGTCCGCCTTGACCCAGGCATCGAATTCCGTCACCAGTTGCGAGGCGCGGGCGAAATGGCTGGCGTTGGCACGCACCGCTTGCAACCAATTCTTGACCTGTTCGATCCGCAGTTCACCCACCGCGCGCAATTGCGATGTGACATCGGCGCGAATCTGGTCACGCTGGGCGTGAAACAGGAAAGCGCCGGTGGCGACCAGGCCAAGCGAGAACAGGCCTAAGGTGAGCAGCGGCAGCCAGGAGCGCGGCGCGGCGATGACCTGCTCGCGACGATCGCCGCTAAAGCGGTGCCGGCGCAACAACAGATACAGCAACAACGTGGTGACCAGGACAAAGGACAGACCCTTCAGGGTCTGGCCGGGCACCGACTCTGGCAGGCGATGGACAAGCAATTCCAGGATGACGTCGGAAGCAAGTATCCACAGCCCGGCCAGCACCAGATATATAAGCGAAATGCGGACGGCGGGCTGGGAGATCAGGCGGCGGAGCGACATGACGGCATATTACTTAAGTAATAGAAGAGTTAACTCGGTTTCATCATCCCCGCGAAGGCGGGAATCCAGAGCATTGATCCAAAAAACGCAGTTGACCGGACGGTAGGTGCGAATTCATTCGCATCATTAACCGCTTGCGTGCGAATAAATTCGCACCTACGTAAGTCACGCAAGCGATTGAAGATTGCACCCGGCTGCATTTTCGTCATCACCTCAAACATCTGCTTCAGCCGCCGCCAAACGCTGCGGCGACGATGGCGCGCGGCATCGCATCCAGCGACAGCACTTCGCGCACCGCCTGCATCTTGATGGCTTCCTTCGGCATGCCGAAGACCACGCAACTGGCTTCGTCCTGCGCGATGGTGTGGGCGCCGACATCGAACATCTCCTTCATGCCGCGCGCGCCGTCGTCGCCCATGCCGGTCATGATGATGCCGGTGGCATTCTTGCCGGCGAACTTGGCGACCGAACGGAACAGCACATCGACCGAGGGTTTGTGGCGTGACACCAGCGGGCCGTCCACCACTTCAACCTGATACTGGGCGCCGCTGCGCTTCAGCATCATGTGGCGACCGCCGGGGGCGATCAGCACACGGCCGGGCACGACGCGGTCGCCGTGCTTGGCTTCCAGGACTTCAACTTCACACAGCGAATTCAGGCGTTCGGCGAATGCGGCGGTGAATTTTTCCGGCATGTGCTGCACGATAACGATGCCGGGACAGACGCGCGGCAACCGGGTCAACACCGCTTCCAGCGCCTGCGTGCCGCCGGTGGAAGTGCCGATGGCGACGATGCGTTCAGTGGTCTGCGCCATGGCGGTGATATTGCCCGGCAACATCGCGTCGGCAGTCAGCTTCGGTTGCACCGGCATCATTGCCGCGATCGGCATCGCCAGGCGGCGCATGTTGGCCTGGGCGGCGGCCTGCACCGCGCTGACCAGATCATTCGAGGCATCGGTGAGGAACTGTTTCACCCCCATCTTGGGCTTGGTGATGATGCTGACCGCGCCGGCGGAAAGCGCCTGCATCGTGGTTTCAGCGCCCTTTTCGGTCAGCGAGGAACAGATCACCACCGGCGTCGGATGCTCGGCCATCAGCTTCTTCAGAAAGGTGATGCCGTCCATGCGCGGCATTTCGACATCCAGCGTAATCACGTCCGGCCATTCGATATTCATTTTCTGCATCGCGAAAATCGGGTCGGACGCGGTACCGATGACCTTGATGTCCGGCGCACGGCCAAGCACGTCCAGCATCACCTGACGCACCACAGCGGAATCGTCGACCACCAGTACCTTGATCTGTTTCACCCGTTCACTTCCTTGTCAAATCTCTGATTCATTCTGTTTCGTCATTCCATTCCGTCATTCCCGCGCATGCGGGAATCCAGTTGATCCACCGCCTGGATCCCCGCATTCGCGGGGATGACGACTGGTCATTCTGTTTCGTCATTCCGTTTCGTCATTCCATTCAGTTTCGTCATTCCCGCGCATGCGGGAATCCAGTTGATCCATAACCTGGATTCCCGCATGCGCGGGAATGACGGCCTGTGCGGGGATAACGACCTGCACTTGGATGCCGAACCATTCAGCCGAACCATTCAGCACTTGCTTTTCCTTTTACGAAAGCGGCTGATGCTTCAGCCAGACATCGCCGCTCCAGATATCGAGCATCAGCTTGCGATGACCATCGCCGCCGAGATGTTTAGCCTTTATCGGTATTTCGTAGCGTTGCAATAGGGTCAACGCCATTTCAATATTTCTATCGCCGACATTCATTTCATTCTTCTGGCATTGCATCTGGAACATGTTGGCGCCGCCGAACACCTTGGCTTCGAATTCGGTCGGATCGACGCCGAGATTCCAGATTTTCTTCATCAGCAACAGCATGGCTTCATCGCCGAAGCGCCCGTCATAACTGGCGCCTTCCGGAATCACGCCGCGCGAAGGCAACATGAAATGACACATGCCGCCAACCCGCAGGCGCGGACTCCAGACCGTGATCGAGACGCAGGAACCGAGCAGCGTGACGATGCGCGTCTCCGGCCCGCCAAAGTAAAAATCACCGGGGTGAAGAAAGATTTCGTTAATACCGACGTTGGGGGCATTCGCAAGCGTGTTCATGAGCAGGATGTCCCTTGTTCACTTTGTTCCCTTGCGGCGGGTGACGTCTTCGGCGGTGAACACCGTCCCCCGGCTTGAATCAGCCGCATCGAACCAGGCGCTGATCAGATGCACATCGATCTGGCTGCCATCCTTGCGTTGCCAGCGAGTTTCGATCTCACCGCGTCCGGTGCTGACGATGTCATCATATTTTTCGTGACCAACACGCTGGTACTCCGCCTCATCGGCGTAAACCATCCGCGTCGACTGGCCGAGCAACTCTTCTTTTGAATAGCCCAGCATGTCGCAGACCGCCTGATTCACATCGACAAATTCGCGCGCGGCGACCACACCAATGCCCAGCGGCACGGTCTGCAGCATGGTGCTCAGATAAGCCTCGCGATCGGCCAGCTTGTAGCGGGCCTCGAATTCCTGCCGGCGATGGTTGAAGCTGGTCAGCGCGAAGGAGACGTCAGCCGCCAGTTTGTGCAGCAGGTCACACACATCGGGACGCAGAAAATCGAGCGTATCGGCAAAGAAGCTGATCAAGCCGATGCTGTGGCCGTCGCGCGTCAGCGGGAAATGGATCATTGCGCCGACGCCGTTCTGACGCAGCCAGTCGCACCAGTCGGCAACCGGTCCGGTTTCCTCTGGCGTCAGGTCATTGCTGCACGACAACGGCTGCGACATCGGCTGCCGGGTGCCCTTCGGCAAAACGATGTGATCACCCTCCAGCGTCGGTAGCCAGCCAGTCAGCGGATGCGCCTGCGACCCGGCCCAGGCAAGCGACCAGAGTTCGCCGCTGGCCGCATCGAGCATGGCCACCAGGCTCGCCTTCAAACCGCCGATTTCAACTGCGACGTCGCACACCTGCTGCAGAACGACGCCCTCATTCTGTTCGCGAGTAATACTCTGATTCACCTCGCTCAAGGTCTTCAGCAAGCGACTGACATGGAGGGCTTCGGCTTCAGCCCGGACGCGCCGGGTGACATCGCGATTGACGCCACGGCGACCGAGAAAAAATCCGTCTTCAAATACCGCGCTGCATTGATGCTCAAGCCATTTGACGTTGCCCTCACGATCGATCAGGCGCAGCAGCAGGCTGTCGTGCGCATGATGTGCATCCGCCTCTTGCGGCGGAGATTCGGTCTGGTGCTGATGCCAGGCGGCACGATCATCCGGATGCAGCAGATTGCTGAACAGTTTCGGGTCAGCCAGAAAGGCCTGCGGCGGATAGCCGCATATCGCTTCGCAGGCGGACGAAACGTATGCAAAGCGTTGGTCGGCGCCGAGCCAGTATTCCCAGTCCGGCGAATACTCGGCGAGGATGCGGTAGCGCATCTCGCTCTCGCGCAGGCGCTGGTTGATGCTGGCGGTTTCGGCCTCGCTGCGCAGGCGCTCGCTGAGATCAACCACCGCACAAACGAACTCACCCACCTCGTTATCCAGATCAGGCAGGTGGGAGAGATGCAATTCACCGAAGAAGAGACTGCCATTCGCCGCGATGAACTTGACCGGACTTACCCGGCTGACGCCGTATTCATTGGCCTGCACAATTGCCCTGGCGAGGTCGTTTTCAGATGCGTGATCGATCAGGCGGCGCAGGAAATGCTGCCGCAAGTGCTTGCCGTCGAGTCCGAACAGCCGCTCGGCTTCGCCATTGGCGGAACGGATCAGGCCGCTATGATCAACCACCAGTTCGGCCAGCGGCTGATGCGAAAAGAGTCCGCTAAAGCGGTCGAGAGCACGCTGCGACTGGGCTTGCGCCTCACGCAGTTCGGCATTCTGGATTTCCAGCTCGGCCTGATAGATGCGCAGGTTCTCGATCAGCGCGGCAATCTCGACATCGCCATTGGCGAGCAACCTGTCGGCCAGGTCGAAATCGCCGTGACGCAATGCCTCGCTGGCTCGCTGATGGATATCGTCCGCGTCTTTCGACAGCGTCGAGGTCACTGGATCAGAAGGTTTTTTCGGCATGATCAATCGTGTTTCCAGGGACTGATGTTGATGTGACTGACCACCACGCCGCCGCCCTTGCCGCTGATCGACGCGGCATGCATGACGTACCAGCGCTGTTCGGTGGCTGAATCGCAAGGATATTCAAGCCTGAAAACACGTCGCGTTCCATCCAGCACCTGTTGCAGGCCCTGCCGCGCCGACAGCGCGCTGATGCCATCGACCATACCCTCATCCTGGCAAGCGTTCAGGTAATTGGAACCAATACCGCTATGCAGCAATTCGGGATCGCCATTATCGATGGCAAAGTTGCGCCAGGCATCGTTGACCAGGGTGATGAAGCCATCCCGGTCGAGCACGGCAACATGTTCGGGTAGCGCGTCGACTATGGCTTGCAGGCGGCGCACATCACTCAACGCGGTGACATCGATGAAGCTGACCACCGCGCTCTGCGTCTGGCCCGAAGGCAGGGTGTAGGGCAGGATGCGGGTGAGATAGCACTTGCCGTTGCGGGCGCCGATCTCCTGCTCGAACGGCACGCCGCTGGCCAGGGTATTGCGCAGTTCGCCGATGAAGTCCGTGTGCTCCAGAACATGGCTGAAGTCATCCAGCCGCCGCCCGACGTCGCCTTCGCGAATCTTGAACAACTGGCTGGCTTCGGCGGTAAAGCGGGTCAGGCGCAGGTTGTCATCGACGAACAACGTGGCAATGGTGGCGGCCTTGGCCATGCTGTCGAGGTCGGCATTGAGACGGTTGAGGATTTCAATCTTTTCCTGGTTCTCGGCGTTGACCGTGTACAGCTCCTCGTTCACCGATTGCAGTTCCTCATTGCTGCTCTGCAATTCTTCATTGCTCGCCATCAACTCTTCGTTGGTGGCCTGGAGTTCCTCGTTGGCGGTTTCGAGTTCCTCGATGGTCGCTTGCAGGCTGTCGCGTGTTGCCGCCAGTTCGCGTTCCAGCACGCCCATGCGCTCGGCGGTTTCAGCGCCGAGATTGAGGGTTGAAATACCGGGTTGCGCCGTTTCCGGCGACAGCGGCTCGCTTTTGATGGTCAGCAGCAGCGTCGCTTCGGCGATTTCCGGCCCGGCTACCGGCCGCGCCACCAGGCTGACGCGTTCCTTGTCGCCATTGGCCAATTCGAGCGACACCGCATCGGAGTGGATCGCGGCGCGATCCTTGCTCGCCTTGTGCAGCAGCGCTACGGCGATCGGCGCCAGTCGGCTGGGCAACAGGCGCGTCAGTTCCAGACTGACGTTGCCGGGTGGGAACACCAGATAGCGTTGCGCCGCGCCAAAAACATGGATCAGTTCGTGTTTTGAACTGACCAGCAGGCTGGGTGGCGCGTAGTCGTCCAGCAGCAGTTGCTGGCCGGCGTCGATCGCCAGTGATTCCGCTGTCGGGCCTGGCCGGTGAAAACTGCCGGAGCGGCGCGGAATTACGCCAGGCGCGCGCGACAGCGTATGGCCGCCGCTTTCCAGAGGCAGCGAGACATGCCGCAGGATGCGGTAGATCTTGTGCTTGCTGCTGACCGGCGAGAAATCCTGCTGCAACACGCCGAGCGATTCGCTGGCGCCGAGGAACAAGGTGCCATTCGAGGCGAGCGAATACTGCATCCGCCGCAGCGCCCGTTCCTGCGCCGCCGTTTTGAAGTAAATCAGGACATTGCGGCAGGTCACCAGATCCATCCGGGTAAACGGCGGGTCTTCCAGCAGGTTGTGGCGGGCAAACACGATGTTCTGGCGAATCTCGGCTTTCACCACGAAATGGTTGCCGCGCTTGCTGAAGAAGCGATCCAGCCGTTCCGGCGAAACTTCCGCCGTGATCGCCTCGGAGAACATGCCGGCGCCGGCGGCTTCGATATTCTGCTGTTCCACATCGGTGGCGAAAATCTTGATGTTCGGCCAGCGCTTGACCTGTTCGAACGCCTCGGCAAACAGGATCGCGATGGAATACGCCTCCTCGCCGGTCGACGTGCCGGCCACCCAGACCCGCAAGGGCTGGCCGTCATCCCGCTCACGCACCAGATTGACGATGGCCTTGGCCAGTACATCGAACGATTCTGCATCGCGGAAGAAATTGGTCACCGGGATCAGGATCTCGCGCCGTAGCGTCAGGGCTTCGGAGCGATCGCCATGCAACAACTTGAGATAGTTTTCCAGGTTCGGCACATGCCGCACCTGCATCCGGCGTTCGATCCGGCGCACCACGGTGGCCGGTTTGTATTCACGGAAATTGACGCCGCCCTGCTGATGCAGCAGATGCAGGATTTCTTCCATCGGCGAGTCACGATCCAGCGACGAGTCGAGTGTGGAATCTGGCTGCTCGGCCTTCAGCAGCGCGGGAGGCGGTACATGCAGGATATGGTCGAGGATGCGCGGCCCGAGGTTTTCCGGCGGCAACACTTCATCCACCAGGCCGGTGACGATGGCGCTGCGCGGCATGCCGTCGAATTTGCAGGTTTCCGGGTCTTGCGCCAGCAGCAAACCGCCCGCCGCGTTGATCGCCACCGCGCCACGCGTGCCGTCCGAGCCGGTACCGGAAAGGATGACGCCGACCGCATGATTGCCGTATTCCTGCGCCAGCGAGTTGAAGAACAGATCAATCGGCAGCGACAGTCCGCGCGGGCTCTTCGGCGACAGGTGCAACTGCCCGACCGAAATCGTCATCAGGCTGCCGGGCGGGATCAGGTAAACCACGTTGGGTTCGATGCGCATCGCATCTTCGACAGTAATCACCGGCATTTTGGTATGCCGTGACAGCAGGTTGGCCATCATGCTTTTGTGATCCGGCGAGAGATGCTGAATCACCACGAAGGCGGCGCCCGAGTCCACTTTCATTTCATGAAAAAAGCGTTCCAGCGCATCCAGCCCGCCGGCGGAAGCGCCAATGCCAACGACATAGCCGTCAAATCGGCTGGGCGGTTTGGGGTGTGCGGATTTGGCTGGCTTGCGGCCTTTGGCGGGGGTTTCTGATTGGGTCATCGAATTAATCTGTTCAGGTGTTCAAGGTTTCCGATAGATCGCCGGCTTCACCTGCACCAGCCCCGGCACCAGGCCGGTGATGCTTTCAGAATGGCCGGAGAAGAAATAGCCGTTCGGCTTCATGAAAGGTAGCAGATTCTCCACCACCCGACGCTTGGTCGGCATATCGAAATAGATCAACACGTTGCGCAGGAAAATGACATCGAACAAGCCCAGTTTTGGCAGCGGTTCCATCAAATTGGCCTGCTGAAACCGGACGCGCTTGCGCAGCGCCGGGTCGATCAGGAAGGTGCCTTCCTGGTCGCCCGTGCCTTTCAGGCAATAGGCGCGCAAATACGGTTTCGGGATTTTCTCGGCGCGTTCCATCGGGTATTGGCCGCGACTCGCTTTTGCCAGCACTTTGGTGCTCAAGTCGGAACCGATGATCTCCCACGGCCGCTGCCCAAGACGTTCAGCCAGCAGCATGGCGATGCTGAAAGCCTCTTCGCCGGAGGAACTGGCCGCGCTCCAGACGCGGAAGGTTTCCCCCGGCTGCACGGTGGGCACGATGATTTCGCTCAGGAAGGCGAAATGCGGCGGTTCGCGAAAGAAAAAAGTTTCGTTGGTGGTCAGCGCATCCAGCGCCCATTGCCGTTCCTGCGGATCGGTACGGCCGGCGATAAGCCGGAAATACTCGCCATAACTGGCTATCCCCAGGCTTTCGATGCGTCGCGTCAGGCGACCGATGACCAGCGCCTTTTTTTCGTTGGTAAGACTGATGCCGGCGGCTTCGTAAAGCATTTTGCGCAGGAAATCGAATTCCTGGTCAGTGAGTTTCATGGCGAGTCTCGTAGGTTGGGCAATGTCGTGCGAAGCGCGGGAGCGTAGCGTGCCCAACATGGATGCGTGGAATGTTGGGCTGTAGGAGGCTCCGCTTGCGGGCCGATCCCACCACGCTCGCGCCGCAAGCGGACGCTCCTACAACCCGGACAACCGCCGGATTCAGTAGGAGGCTCCGCTTGCGGGCCGAT
>CAZUSF010000079.1:0-9393 GCA_964623355.1 uncultured Thiobacillus sp.
GGCGAGAATCGGGCCGCGTTGTCAGGTGGGGCCGCTCAGTGTCATCGGCCCGAATGCGGAATTGGGCGAAGACTGTCTGTTGCACGCCCGGGTTGTCGTTCAGCATGGTTGCGTGCTCGGCAAGCGGGTGATCCTGCATCCCGGCGTGGTGATTGGCGCCGATGGATTCGGCCTCGCCTGGCAAGGTGATAGCTGGCTGAAGGTACCGCAAACGGGGCGCGCAATTCTCGAAGACGATGTTGAAGTCGGCGCCAATACTTGTATCGACCGTGGCGCACTGGATGACACCGTGATCGAAGCCGGCGCCAAGCTCGATAACCTGATTCAGATTGCCCACAACTGCCGCATTGGCCGCCACACCGCCATCGCCGCTTGTGTCGGCATCGCCGGTAGCACACAGATTGGCGCGTATTGTCAGATCGGCGGCGCGGCAATGATCATCGGCCACGTGCATATCGGTGACCGGGTGACTATTTCCGCCGGCACTTTTGTCGCAAAAGACATCCGCGAACCCGGGGTTTACACCTCGGTGCAGCCACTGATGAAGCATGAAGACTGGAAGCACAATGCCGCTCACCTGCGTCATCTCGATGCGTTGGTGAAGCGGGTCAAGTCACTGGAAGAAAAACTCAAGAAAGACTGAAGGAAAACTGACATGGCAACCGAGATGGCAACCGATATGGCAACCGAGATGGCAAGCAAAAGCGCGACAGATTCCGGCATGGACATCACCGAGATCATGAAATACCTGCCGCACCGCTATCCGTTCCTGCTGGTCGATCGGGTGCTTGAACTGGTGCCGAATGAACGTATCGTCGCGCTGAAGAATATCAGCATGAACGAGCCGCAATTTCCCGGCCATTTTCCGAATCACCCGGTGATGCCGGGTGTGTTGATGATCGAAGCGTTGGCGCAGGCTGCCGGCCTGCTGGCGTTCAAGAGCGGCAGCAATGAAATCAGCCCGAACACAGTCGTGTATTTTGTCGGCATCGATGGCGCCCGCTTCAAGCGGCCGGTCGTGCCGGGCGATCAATTACGCATGGAAGCGCAGGTGCTGAGAGTCACCCGCGGCATCTGGAAATTTGCGGTCAAAGGCACTGTAGACGGGCAAATTGCCTGTGAAGCCGAACTGATGTGCACGCTTAAAGATCTGGCCTGAAGCCCATGCTCAAGATCCATCCCACCGCGCTGATCCACCCGCAGGCTCGCCTCGGCGCGAATGTCACTGTTGGCGCCTATTCGATCATTGGCGAGCATGTTGAAATCGGTGATTACAGCCAGATCGGGCCGCATGTGGTGATCACCGGCCATACACGCATCGGCTCGGGCAACCGAATCTTTCAATTTGTCTCGCTTGGGGAAGAGCCGCAGGACAAGAAATACGCTGGCGAGCCGACACGGCTCGAAATTGGCGACAACAACGTCATCCGCGAGTTCTGCACCTTCAATACCGGCACGGTTCAAGATTCCGGCGTGACCCGCATCGGCAATGACAACTGGGTCATGGCCTATGTTCACGTGGCGCACGATTGCGATATCGGCAATCACGTCATCTTTGCCAATAACGCTTCGCTGGCCGGCCATGTCACCGTAAATGATTACGCCATTCTGGGCGGCTTCACCGGCATCCATCAGTTCTGTCGCATCGGCGCCCATGTGATTACCGGCATCGCCTCGGTGATTCGCCAGGATGTGCCGCCCTATGTCACGGTATCGGGCAGCCCGGCGGCGCCGCATGGGATCAATTCGGAAGGTTTGAAACGACGTGGCTACAGCCTGGAGGCGGTGAGCGCGATCAAGCGCGCCTACAAGACCCTGTACCGCTCCGGTCTTGGCTTGAACGAAGCGCAAAGCGCCATCCTGGCAGAGGCCGAAAAGCAACCGGAATTGCAGATACTGGCTGATTTTCTCGCGGTGTCCGGTCGCGGCATCATTCGTTGAACATTGGCTGCAACGTGGCGAAATCTCCGGTTCAGGTTGGCATTGTCGCGGGCGAAGCATCTGGCGATCTGCTCGGCAGCTTGCTGATCGATGCGCTCAAGAATGCCCAAAACGGTCTTGAGTTTGTCGGTATTGCCGGCCCCAAGATGCAGGCGCTGGGCGCCAAATCCTGGTTTCCGATGCAAGCGCTTTCGGTGCGCGGTTACGTTGAAGCGCTGGGCAGCCTGAGCAAAATCCTGGCGATTCGACGGGCCTTGCAACGGCAACTTCTGCAAACGCGACCGCAGGTCTTCATTGGCGTCGATGCACCCGACTTCAATCTGGCCCTGGAAGGCAAGTTGAAGCGCGCCGGAATTCCCAGCGTCCATTTTGTCAGTCCTTCGGTCTGGGCTTGGCGGCCCAAACGAATCAATAAAGTGCGGCGTGCGGTTTCGCATGTGCTGCTGATTTTCCCGTTCGAGGAAGACATTTATCGCAAGGCCGGGATTCCGGCGACTTATGTCGGACACCCGTTGGCACACGCTTTGCCTTCGCCGGATCGCGCAGCCGCGCGCGACATTCTTGGTCTAAAAGCCGACACCGAATATGTCGTGCTGATGCCGGGCAGCCGGCCAGGCGAGCTGAAAGCCCTGGCGCGACTGTTTATCGAGACAGCAAAAAATCTGGCTGAAAAGCGGCCGCAAACACGTTTTTTGATCCCGCTGGTAAACCGCGAGACGCGGCAGATATTTGAACGAAGCCTGCATGAAGCGCAGGTCACGATCGAGGGCGATCATGCCAATCTGCCCTTGCGCATCCTCTACGGCCATGCCCATGAAGCCTTGCAGGCTGCGGACGCGGCGCTGATCGCCTCGGGCACCGCAACACTGGAAGCGCTGTTGCTCGATTGTCCGCATGTCATCACCTACAAAGTGCCCTGGCTGACCTGGCAAATCATGCGCCGGCAAGCTTTGCAGCCCTGGATCGGTTTACCGAACATCCTGGCGGCGGAGCCTGTCGTGCCAGAAATCATCCAGAACCAGGCCACCCCGGAAGCACTCGCCGAGGCACTGGAACATCTGCTGAGCGATCACACCGCGCGGCAAAAGCAAATCGAGGTTTTCCGACAGCAACGCACACGCCTCAAACGCAATACCCCGGCTTTGATTGCGCATGCCTTGCAACCATACCTGAGCGGCGACCACCATGCGACCTGAAACAGGCCGCGTCTGCGGCGTTGACGAAGCCGGACGCGGGCCGTTGGCCGGCGCGGTATATGCAGCGGCGGTGATACTCGACCCACAGCATCCGATCGTCGGTCTGCGCGATTCAAAAAAACTCTCCGAACGCAACCGGATTCTTCTTGCAGCGGAAATACGAACGCATGCGCTGGCCTGGTCGGTCGCCTTCGCGACAGTAGAAGAAATCGAACAGCTCAATATTCTGCATGCCAGCATGCTGGCGATGCAGCGAGCGGTTCTGGCGCTGTATCCGGCGGCCGAATATGCGCTGATCGATGGCAACCGCTGTCCGCAATTGCCCATCCCGGCGCGCGCCATCATCAAGGGTGACGACAGCGAAGCCTGCATCTCCGCTGCCTCGATCCTGGCAAAGACAGAAAGGGATAAAGTTATGCGCCAGCTTGCCGATAGATACCCGGAATACGGCTTCGAGCGGCATGCCGGTTATCCGGTGCCGGAACATCTGCAAGCACTCGAACTCCACGGCCCCTGCCCGGAACACCGCCGAGGCTTCGGGCCGGTGAAAAAGCTACTGGAAATGCGCTCATTCAATAGGAGAACCTGAGCATGTTCGTAATCATTGGCTGGGTCGTAGCCCTGCTCACTATTTTTATACCCTACCTAATGAGCGGGGGCATGATGGGCCCCTTGGTGCAGCCGGGTAAATTCATCATGATTTTTGGTGCGGCTTTCGGGGCCGCCATAGCAGCCAGCAACATGGTTGCCTTCAAACATATGATGAGCAGCATTGCCAGTTGCTTCAAAGGTTCCAAATACACCAAGACGTTCTACATGGAACTTCTTGCATTGCTCTTCGCGCTACTGGCGAAAGCCCGTAAAGACGGACTGATGTCGCTGGAGGGGGACGTGGATGCGCCTGACAAAAGCGCCATTTTCACTAAGTTTCCCTTGGTAACCGCACACCCTCACATAGTCGAATTCATTACCGATTACCTGCGTCTGATGGTGGGTGGCAATTTGGGCACGATGGAAATCGAGAACCTGATGGATATTGAAATAGAAACTCACCATCACGAAGAGATGCACGCGTCACACAGCGTAGGCTCACTGGCTGACAGCCTCCCTGCTTTCGGTATCGTCGCAGCGGTCATGGGCATCGTGGTGACCATGGGTTCACTGCATTTGCCGCCCTCCGAACTGGGGGCGTTGATCGGCAAAGCCTTGGTGGGTGCTTTTCTGGGTATTCTGCTAGGTTATGCATTCATGACACCCTTGGCCAAAAGCATTGAAACCAAGGCTAACGAATCCGTGAAGGTATTGCAGACCATCAAGGTTGTACTACTCAGTTCCTTGAATGGTTTTGCCCCAACGACTTGCGTCGAATTTGGTCGAAAAGTGTTGTTCCTGCATGAACGCCCCTCTTTCAGCGAGCTTGAAGAAGACATCAAGGCACGTAAAGGAAAGTAATCTGACAGGCCCCTCAAATAACGACGTAGAACACTTCCAAGACCATGGCTGACGACTCCCAAAGACCCATTGTCATCAAGCGCATCAAGAAAGTATCGGGCGGCGCGCATGGTGGCGCCTGGAAAATCGCCTACGCCGACTTCGTCACCGCGATGATGGCGTTTTTCCTGCTGATGTGGCTGTTGGGTTCTACTTCCAAGGCCAAGCTGGAAGGTATTTCGCAGTATTTCCAGACGCCACTGAAAGTTGCGCTAGCCGGCGGCGAGGGATCAGGCGACTCATCCAGTGTCATCAAAGGCGGCGGCACCGATCTCACGCGCAGCGTCGGTCAGGTCAAAGATGGCGAAGTCGAAGGCAAGAAAACCATCAATCTCGATGCCAGCCGGGCCAAGAAACATCTTGAACAGCAAGAAGCAGTGCGTCTGCAGGACATCAAGGAGAAGCTCGACAAGGCGGTGGCCAGCAACCCGAAGATGTCCCAATTCAAGAAACAGATGAAGATCGACATCACCAGCGATGGCCTGCGCATCCAGATCATCGACGACAAGAATCGGCCCATGTTCGACTCTGGTGGCGCGGTGATGAAGTTCTACACGCGCGACATCCTGCGCGAAATCGGCAAGACATTGAACGAAGTACCGAACCGCATCAGCCTCTCCGGCCATACCGATGCTGTGCCCTATGCCGGCGGCGATGCCGGTTACAGCAACTGGGAGTTGTCCGCTGATCGCGCCAATGCTTCGCGCCGGGAACTGGTCGCCGGCGGCCTGGAAGACGGCAAGGTGTTGCGCGTAGTGGGTCTCGGCTCGGCCATTCCATTCGACAAGGATGATCCGAACTCCCCGGTCAACCGACGAATTTCAATCATCGTGATGAACAAGAAGGCGGAAGAAGCAATCACCAAGGAATCTCGCCAGGTTGAAGCCAGCACAGCACAGGAAGTGGCGGAGAAACTGGATGTCAAGCCCTGATACCAAGCTTCTGGCTTCTGGTATTCAGGCCGGGGGACCGCATCCCCCGTCGGTGGCATTGCCCCAATTTTCCTCAACTCGATTTTCCCAATTAAAGCAGCGTTCACCTGCACTCATCGCCCTGCTGGCGCATCTGCCGGGCGTCATTTGCACCGCCATCCTGATTGCCTCCGGCATACAACTGACGCTGCCGGGGATGATTCTGATCGTCTCGCTTTCCGCCGCCCTGCTTGCCTGGTACTGGCGACTGCCGCTCTGGTGGCGCTACATCAATCTGTTTTTTCTGCCCTTGATCGGCTTTGCGCTCTACCTGCAAAACCAGACCTTTGCGATTGATCCCAACTGGTATTTGACCGCCTTCCTGATTCTCGCGCTGACCTCGATCGGTGCTGTGCGGACCCGGGTTCCGCTTTATCTTTCCAGCCCGCGTGCGGCGCAGGAACTGGCGCAGCGTCTGCCCCCAAACGGCCGTCTGATCGATCTGGGCTGTGGCCTTGGCGGGCCGCTGGCGCGTATCCACAAACAACGTCCCGATGCCCGCTTGGCAGGTATTGAAGCGGCGCCGCTGAACTGGCTGATCAGCAAAATCCGATTGAAGATCAGCGGCGCCCAGGCGGATATTCGCCTCGGCAATCTTTGGTCCGCCAATCTTGCCGACTACGACATTGTCTATGCCTATCTCTCGCCCGCCCCGATGGCGCGCTTGTGGGACAAAGCCTTGCTCGAAATGAAAACGGGCAGCCTGTTCATCAGCAACAGCTTTTCGCTGAATGGCGTCGATACCAGCTTCGACCCGGATGAAATCATCGAAATCTCGCAACCTGGCGATCTTGCCCATGCCCAGCTTCTGATCTGGAGAATGCGATGAGCTTCAGTCTGGAACGCTTGCAACCCGGTCCCCTGCCGATTTTTCGCCAGACGCATGAGGCGCTCACCCGTTTCGGCACTCGCCAGGACAAGATCAGCGCGCGCGAAGTCGCCAACGAAATCCTGGCCGACCCGTTCGCCACGCTTTACCTGATGTACAGCGTCAACCAGCGGATCAGCGAACGCTCCGACGCCGAGGTCAACACGGTTGAACATGCGTTGATGATGCATGGCATCAACGCCTTTCTGAATGGCGTCCGGAACTGGCCGATTCTGGAAAACATTCCGGCCGGCTTCAACCCGCGCTTGTACGCTGCGGTGCAAACAATCACCCGCCGCGCCCAGCATGCCGCCTGGCAAGCACGCGACTTTGCCGTGCTGCACAGCGACATCCGCGCCGAAGAAGTTCAGGTCGCCGCCCTCCTCCACTACGCCCCGGAACTTCTGCTCTGGCTGCGCACACCGGATCAGGCGCTTGCCTTGCAGCGAAAGCGTCGCCGCATGAGCAACGCGGAAGCCGAAACTACGGTGTTGGGTGACCACCTCGACAACCTGCGCCTGAAACTGTTGGAAATGTGGTTCATTCCGCCGCTGACGCTTGACCTGTTGAGTCCGAAGAATGCCGAACGCTCGCGCCAGGTCATCCTGGCGGCCAGCCTAGAGATTGCGCAACGCAGCGATCGCGGCTGGTGGGACGAAGACTTGATGCAGGCCTACACGGCGCTATCAAGCGTCGAGAACACCGACATCGACACCGTCATTGCCACCGTGCACGCCAACGCCGCCCGGGCTGCTCGCTGTTGCGACTGGCTGCAAGCGCCACCTGCGGCAACCTGGGGACCAATGATCCCCGGTCCCTGGCCGCCGGAACCCGACGATGACGAAGAAGAGCGCGCAAAACCGGAAGTCGTTGTGGCGCCGCCGGCTGCTGCCCCGGTGACACGACCGGTCAAACCCGCTGTAATGGAACCGGAACCCAGCATCTGTCCGATGCCCGACAAGGATGTCTTCCGCGAAGCCATGAAAGGCATCGAATCGCATCTGGATGGCTCATACACTTTGACCCAGATGTCCGCCGTCATCCTGAAAGGCTTGCATACCGGCCTGGGTTTGAAGCGCATCATCCTGGCGATGATCACGCCGGATGGACTCCGGGTGAAATCCCGCTTCACCTTCGGCGTCACCGGCGAAGATGCGCTGCGCCATTTTGAATTCGAACTCGGCGGCAAGGATCTGTTCAGTCAAATGATGGGCAAGATGCAGGGCGTCTGGCTGAACGAAGGCAATCGTCAAAAGCTCTGGCCGATGATTCAGCCCAAGCTGCAAGGCATGCTAGGCGAAGGCGACTTCTACACCATGAGTCTGTACAACGGCGCCAAACCAATCGGCTTGATCTATGCCGACCGCGGCCATAGTGCACAAGAAGACCAATGCGGCCTCGACCCGATGACCTACACCGATTTCAAGATGCTGTGCCTGCAATCGGCACGCGGCCTGAGCAAGGTCAAAGCGCCGGTTTGATTGCGGTTGATTGCGTAGATTGTTTGCAAGGCCGCAATCAGACCGCCATCCGCACCGCGTCTTCCACATCCACCGCCACCGGCCTTGAAACCCCGGGTTCCGGCATGGTGACGCCGACCAGGTTGTGCGCCATTTCCATGGTGATGCGGTTGTGCGTGATAAACAGAAACTGGGTTTCCGCCGACATTTTGCTGACCAGCGCGCAGTAACGCTCGGTATTGCTGTCGTCGAGCGGCGCATCGACTTCATCGAGCAAACAGAACGGCGCCGGATTCAGGCGGAAGAAGGCGAACACCAGCGATAGCGCAGTCAACGCCTTTTCGCCGCCAGAAAGCAGGTGGATCGAGCTGTTTTTCTTGCCGGGTGGTTGCGCCAGCACGGTAAGGCCGGCATCGAGGATTTCCTCGCCGGTGAGGATCAATTGCGCTTCGCCGCCGCCGAACAATTCCGTAAACAGAATCTTGAACTCGCGGCTGACGCGGTCGTAGGTGTCTTTCAGCCGGGTGCGGGTTTCTGCGTCGATGCGGCGGATGGCTTCTTCCAGCGTCGCGGCGGCGGTTTCCAGATCGAGCGACTGGTCGTCGAGGTACTGCTTGCGCTCCTGCGCCGCTTTCAGTTCATCAAGCGCGGCCATGTTGACCGGGCCAAGTTCGCTGATTTCGGCTTCCAGTCGGGTGAGTTCGCTCTTCAGCCAGGCTTCGCTGCGGCCTGAAACGCCTGCCGTCTGCGCGCGCGCCTCCAATTCAGGTTCGTTGACGCTTTCCAGTTCCTCGGCATAACGCACTTCATTCAGCTGGGCTTCCTGCAATTTCAGTTCAAAGCTGACCGCCCGCTCTTTCAGCGGCTCCAGCGCGCGTTCGCAGGTCAGACGCGCCGTATCGAGTTCGCGCAGCGCCGCGTTGGCGCCTTCCAGCGCTTCGCGCACGGCTGTGAGCTCGGTTTCGGCGAGTTGGCGCTTTTCCAGCGCGGCATCGAGCGCGGCCAGCGCCGGGGTTTCCCGCGCCTGGTCGAGCTCGGCCAGCAGGCGTTCCTGGTCGCGCGCCAGATCGGCCAATACCGCTTCGGCACGTTGACCACGTCCGGCCAGATCCTGCAGGCGGCTGGCCAGCGAACGCGCCTGAAATGCGGCTTCCTGAGCCTCACGTTCGACCCGGCGATGCAATTCGCGCAGCGTCTGCAGCTTCAGATCGACCTCGCGCCGATGTTCGCGAGCTGCTTCGAAACGTTCACGCGCCAGGTCGATTTCCAGCATCGCCTCGCGCTGCCTTTCGCTGGCATCGTTCCAACTTTCTTCTTCGACGCCAAGCTGATCGTAAATCTCGTTCAGTTCACGTTCGATCTGTTCGCGCCGATCAGCCACCCGGCGCGCGGCTTCCTGCAGCCGCACCAGACTGACCTGCAACTGGTGGATTTGCGCTTGTGCTTGGCTGAGTTGAGTTTGTAAC
>CAZUSF010000080.1:0-1978 GCA_964623355.1 uncultured Thiobacillus sp.
GGCGAAAACCGCGATACCGGCGACAACCTTTACAACATCATGCCGCTCAACGGCAAACTGGCCCTCACCCAGAAATGGGGCAAGTGGACCAACACCTTCGAAGGCGTTTTCGTAGCCGGCAAGGATGATGTTTCCGCTGTACGCAACGAGATCGAGACCAGCGGCTACAGCCTGTTCAATCTGCGCAGCAGCCACGAGTGGAAGCAGGTCCGGCTGGATATCGGTGTCGAAAACCTATTCGACCGCGCCTACGACCTGCCGCTCGGCGGTGCCTACGTCGGCCAGGGTACGACGATGACCACCGCAACTTCCGCTACCGGCGTCGTGCCGCTCTGGGGCACCGCCGTACCCGGCATGGGCCGCTCGATTTACGTGGGTTTGAACGTCAAGTTCTGAGGCAGAATGCCGCCGTCCCGTCGATCTGCGGGAAGCACACAAAGGACTAAACATGCAAAGAAATCTCGCAATGCTGCTGACCGGATGCCTGCTCGCCACCTCGGCAATGGCGGACAGCGTCCGGGTCGAAAACGCCTGGGTGCGGGCCACCGCACCGGGTCAGAAGGTCGCGGGCGGTTTCATGGATCTGACCGCGGATGCCGACATGACCCTGGTCGGCGGCAGCAGTCCGGTATCCAGGGAATTCGAGCTCCACTTCATGCGGATGCAAGACGGCGTCATGGAAATGCGACAGATGCAGGAAATTCCATTGCCGAAGGGAAAAACGATCCGCCTCGAACCGGGTGATCTGCATGTCATGTTCATCGGTCTGAAAAACCAGATCAAGCCGGGCCAGAAAGTGCCGATGACGCTGGTCGTGAAAGGCGCGGACGGCAAGCAACAGAAACTGCCGGTGCAGGCGGAAGCCCGCTCAACCAGCTCGCACTGAACAACACACAACTTCGAGCAACCGACAAAAAAGCCGACAGGATTGCTCCTGTCGGCTTTTTTGATTAATTCGCCCGCAAGCAGTTTTAGATCAGTTCACGTTCCAGCTCTTCGATCGTGGTGTGGCGCACATCCTTGCCCTTGACCATGAACACAACGTATTCGGACATGTTCTTGGCATGGTCGCCAATGCGTTCGATGGCTTTCACGACAAACAGCAGATCAATAAAGGTCGAGATGGTGCGCGGGTCTTCCATCATGAAGGTGATCAGATGCCGCGTGATCAGGTGGAATTCTTCGTCCACTTCCATGTCCTGGCGGGCCACCGCGCCGGCGCCGGAGACATCCAGGCGAGCGAACGCGTCGAGCGACTCGCGCAACATCTTGGTGGTCAGGCCGGCCATGTATTTGATTTCGTTGTAACGCGGCGTCAGGATGCGGTCGCTATCGTAGACCTTGACCGCGAAGCGGGCGATCTTTGCCGCCTCGTCGCCGATCCGTTCAAGATCGGTAATGGTTTTGATGATGGTCAGGATCATGCGCAGGTCACCGGCGGTCGGCTGGCGCAGCGCGATGATCTGCGTGCAGGCCTCATCGGCACCGACTTCCATGGTGTTGACCTTCTGATCGTTGGCGATGACTTCTTCGGCCATTTTGGTATTGCCGGAAATCAGCGCTTCGATCGCCCTGTTGACCTGTTCCTCAACCAGGCCTCCCATTTCCAGCACACGCGCACGCACGCTCTCCATGTCAGCATCGAATTGCTTATAAATATGTTCACTTGGCATTTCTGTGTCTCCTTCTACCGCCGCTCACCGGGGTGTTGCTGACGCAATTGTTTTTGCCTGGTCGCTACTTCAAATCATGAAATATCTGCAACCAGGAGATTGGCAAATTATAGGGGCGTCAATTGCGCCAAATATTACAGGTTGGTGACAAATGCGACTTTGATGCTGAAATTAGCCACATCCAGAATCATGTGCCAGTCGCGGCGACCGGTAACACAGATCGGCAGCGTCACCGTGGCGCGTAATACGCCCTGATCATCCGGCCGCAGGGTGTAGAGATTGAAACCCATATCCATGCCTTCCAT
>CAZUSF010000080.1:2078-8139 GCA_964623355.1 uncultured Thiobacillus sp.
CCAGGCAGGCCGCATCACAACGCGCGTCACAACGTGTTCCAGGCCTGGCTTTTCAACGCGATGCCATGCGCACCAAATCCGCGTGCCAAAGCCAGGTCATCCCGTCCCAGTCCGCCGAGCGCAAAAACCGGAATGCCGCAGTCGCGCAGCAAATCGGTAAACGTCGACCAACCCAACGTCGGCTCGCCTGGGTGGCTGGGAGTCGGCAACACCGGTGAAAGAACCACGAAATCGAGTTCCAGCTCAATTGCGCGTTGCAATTCAGTCTGGTCATGACAGGACGCCGAGACCCATTCCAGGTCGGGCCGCTGATCCAGCGCCACCAATTGTTTGGCATTCAGATGCAAGCCAGCACCCAGTCGGGTTGCCAACCCGGCATCCGCATTGCACATCAATACCGCGCCCGCCTCGCGACAGCGGGCGGTAACCTGTTCAACCAATTCCACCGGCGCGTCTTTTTCCCGCCATTGGACCAGCTTGAGTCCCTGTGCGAGACGTTGATCCAGTCGCTGTAAAAAAACCTGCGGCCCCAGCTTGGCGGCATCTGATATCGCATATTCCAGCGGCAGGCGAAGCGCTTTCAGGATCGGCCCATTCGCCGGCAAGATAGGAGAAACGGCGGGCGTCTCGGCGCGCGTCCAATCAAATGACTGACCTTCGTGCGGATGCGGCTCACCGCGCCAACGCGTGACCCGAAAAAACCGCAACATGACATCGGCATGCGGATAGTTGTAGGTTCGATTCAGCCAGGGCCAGGCTTGTTCAACCTCGATACCCAACTCCTCCCGCAGTTCACGGTCGAGTGCTTGACGCGCGGTTTCTCCCGCTTCGACCTTGCCACCAGGGAATTCCCACCATCCCGCATAGACCTTGCCCGGCGGACGACTGGCCATGAGAAAAGCACCGTCCGGCCGTTCGATGACGGCGGCGGCCACTTCCACACGCTCCCGGCTCATTGCGGCAGATTGCTGTCCGTCCCGACTACCGGCTTGGTTTCCAGCGCAGCCAGACGGTCTTCCAGTTGCTGCAACTTCTCACGCGTGCGCGCCAGAACCTGTGACTGCACATCGAATTCCTCGCGTGTCACCAGATCGAGCTTGGACAACCAGGCGGCCAGGCTGGCCTTGAGGTTCTTTTCGACATCCTTGGCGGGACTGAAGGCAAGGATTTCCGAGACTTTGCCAGCGACTTCCTTGGCGAGATTCTGTTTCAGCATGGTGAGTTTTCCAGGGCGCATTCGAGAGGCGCGAGTTTAACAAACCGATTTGCCAATCCTTCGGGCTAATGCGGTGCATCGCATTTTCATGATGCACCAATATTGGGCATCGAATTGCGCCAAGATCGTTCGCATTCCAATAAAGCATTGATATTTATGGATTTATCTAGTTGGCACGGATCATGCTGAATATGAGTGTGCAACATCGCACCACCTTTACTGGAGAATCATCATGAAGAAATTGTCTTATCTGCTCATCCTGTCTGGTCTGGTTTCCGTGTCTGCGATCGCTGCCGACTCGCCGCATAGTGTTTCTGGCAACCTCAGCCTGGTAAGCGATTACGCCTTCCGCGGTGTCTCGCAAACTAACGAGGATCCGGCAATTCAAGGCGGCTTCGATTATGCCCATGCCAGTGGTTTCTACTTGGGCACTTGGGCATCCAACGTTGATGGTGGCCTTTATCCCGGTGCGAGCCTGGAACTCGATCTTTACGGCGGTTATAGCGGGAAAATCTCTGAAGACCTGAGCTACAACGTTGGTCTTTTGAAATACTACTATCCGGGCAACAGCATCGATGCAGATACGCTCGAAGCTTATGCTGGCGCCACCTGGAAATGGTTGAACGTCAAAATTTCCTATTCCCTGAGCGATAGCCTATTCGGTGTTCAAGACGCAGATGGATCTACTTATATCGAAGCCAACGCCAACTTTGAGCTTCCCGCTGGCTTCATGCTTGCTCTGCATTACGGCGATACAAACGTTACTGGCCCGAACAGCGCAGGTTTGGACTACAGCGACTGGAAAATCGGCGTAACCAAGGAAATCGGCGGCTTCAACGTCGGTCTGGCCTACGTCGACACCGACATCAAGAACTGGTCAATCGCTGACGACCGCATCATCCTGTCTATCGGCAAAACCTTCTGATGTTCTTTACCCGGTGGCTGTGCCACCGGGACCCTAACTAGGAGACCTGGCCATGAAATTTGTCACCGCCATCATCAAACCCTTCAAGCTCGACGAGGTGCGTGAAGCCCTCTCCGGTCTTGGGGTTTCCGGCATCACCGTTACCGAAGTCAAAGGTTTCGGTCGCCAGAAAGGCCATACCGAGCTGTATCGCGGCGCGGAATATGTGGTCGATTTTCTGCCCAAAGTGAAGATCGAGATCGCCATCAAGGCTGATCTGCTCGATCAAGCCATTGAAGCCATTTCCAAAGCGGCCCAGACCGGCAAGATCGGCGACGGCAAGATTTTTGTTTGGGACCTGGAACAGGTTGTACGCATTCGAACCGGCGAAGTCGGCGAGACGGCGATCTAAGGAGAAGCCACCATGAAACAGCTTTTCGCTACATTGATGCTCTTGGGCACGCTGGGATTCACCGGCGCAGCCCTATCCCAGGAAGCGCCGCCAGAGATGCCAATGGCTGCCACTGAAGCGGTCGTTGAAGCGGTTGCCAGCGAGGTTGCTGCAGTCGCTCCGGTTGTCGCTGAAGCGGTCCCCGCCGAAGCCGCGCCGGCGCCGGTTCCCGACAAGGGCGATACCGCCTGGATGATGGTCTCCACCTTACTGGTCATCTTGATGATCGTGCCCGGTGTTGCGCTTTTTTACGGCGGCCTGGTTCGCGCCAAGAACATGCTGTCAGTTCTGACTCAGGTGATGGCCATCTTCTGCATGATCTCGATCCTGTGGGCGGTGTACGGCTACTCGCTGGCGTTCGGCGACGGCGGCAGCCTGAACTGGATGATCGGCGACTTGAACAAGATGTTCCTCGCCGGCATCACTGCCGACAGCACAGCAGCGACCTTTACCGATGGCGTGGTGATTCCGGAACTGGTGTTTGTGGCGTTCCAGCTCACCTTTGCAGCCATCACCGTGGCGCTGATCGTCGGCGGCCTGGCCGAGCGAGTGAAGTTCTCAGCCCTGATGGTGTTCGGCGCGCTCTGGTTCACCTTCTCCTATCTGCCAATCACCCACATGGTGTGGGCAACCGGCGGCTATCTGTTTGAAGCCGGTGACCTGGACTTCGCGGGCGGCACCGTGGTGCACATCAACGCAGGTATTGCTGCTCTGGTGGGTGCGATCATGCTGGGCAAACGGATTGGCTACGGCCGCGATGCAATGCCGCCGCACAGCCTGCCGATGACCATGATTGGCGCGTCGTTGCTGTGGGTGGGCTGGTTCGGCTTCAACGCAGGTTCCAACCTGGAAGCAACCGGCGGCGCTGGTCTGGCCTTCATCAACACCATCCTGGCAACCGCGGCTGCTGGTATGGCCTGGATGGTGACCGAGTGGATGTTGCGCGGCAAACCTTCCATGCTCGGTCTGGCTTCTGGTGTGGTTGCAGGTCTGGTCGCGGTGACACCGGCTGCCGGTCTGGTTGGCCCGATGGGTGCCATCATCCTGGGCGGCGTCGCTGGCGCGGTCTGTCTGTGGGGCGTCACCGGCCTGAAGAAAGCGCTCGGCTACGATGACTCGCTGGATGTCTTCGGCATTCACGGCATCGGCGGCATCATCGGCGCGATCGGCACCGGTATCTTCGTCTCCCCGGCTCTCGGCGGTGTGGGTGTCGACGGCTACACGATGGGCGGTCAGGTTGTGACCCAGGCAACTGGCGTGCTGATCACCATCGTCTGGTCTGGCGTCGTCAGCATTGTGCTGTTCAAGCTGATCGACATGACCATGGGACTGCGTGTCTCGGAAGAAGAAGAGCGTCAAGGTCTGGATACCGCGAGCCACGGCGAGCGGGCTTACAACCTCTGATCTGTTCCTAGCCTCTGATAAAGGGCGCCGCGAGGCGCCCTTTTTTGCTTATGGCCGCGTTGTCAATTCAAAACCTTACGTTTGCATCAGCCAACACCAAAGTCTGGCCCGTGAGAATTGCCTCGGCGCCTATCCACATTGACCGCAGCTCACCGGAAAAACCCTGCCTGCCGCTATAATCCGCGTCAATTAAAGGTGTATCGCCAAAGGTTTTCGCAATGGTCCGTTCTGAATCCCCCAAAACCCATCTCACCGCGCTGTTCCAGCATGCCGCCAGCCAGTTCGCGCTGGCCGAGCACATGAGCATTGAACTGGAGCGGCCAAAGCAGGCCAGCCATGGCGACTTCGCCTGCAACATTGCGATGCAACTGGCGAAGGCGTTGAAACGCAATCCACGCGAAGTCGCGCAGTTGATCCTTGCCTCCTTTCCTGCTTCTGATCTGGTCGAGAAAACCGAAATCGCCGGCCCCGGCTTCATCAACGTTTTTCTCAAGCCGGCGGCCTGGCAGAACGTCGCACTACAGACCTTGCAGGCCGGTGATGAATATGGCCGTAGCGGACTCGGCCAGGGGAAGAAGATCCAGATCGAATTCGTTTCCGCCAACCCGACCGGCCCGCTGCATGTGGGCCATGGACGTGGCGCGGCATTCGGCGCCAGCCTGGCGAATGTGTTGGCGCACGCGGGCTATCAGGTGCATCGCGAGTATTACGTCAATGATGCCGGCCGTCAGATGGACATCCTGGCGCTCTCAACCTGGCTGCGCTATCTCTCGCTCGGCAACCAGTTCGTAGCGTTCCCGGCCAACGCCTATCAGGGCGACTATGTCAGCGCCATGGCGGACAGTATTTTTGCCCTGCACGGCGACCGCTACCTGCGCCCGGCGGCCGAAGTCATTGCTGATGTCCCGGATGCCTCCAGCGATCCGGAAGGCCATTTGGATGGTCTGATCGCCAACGCTAAGCGCCTGCTTGGCGCCGATTACGCCTATGTGCATGGGCATGCGCTGGAAGAACAACTCGGCGACGGACGGAATGATCTGACCGAATTCGGCGTTGTCTTCGATACCTGGTTTTCCGAACGCACGCTGCACGAATCCGGCCTGATCGACAAAGCCGTGAAGCAGCTTCAACAACATGACCACATCTACGAACAGAACGGCGCGCTGTGGTTTCGCTCGACCGCATTCGGTGATGAAAAAGACCGCGTCGTGCTGCGCGAGAACGGCATCTACACCTATTTCGCCGCCGATATCGCCTATCACCTGAACAAATTCGAACGCGGTTTCGACCGGGTCATCGACGTCTGGGGCGCTGACCACCACGGCTATATTTCCCGCGTCAAGGGCGCATTGACCGCCGCCGGCGCCGACGCTGATCGGCTGACCGTTGCTCTGGTTCAGTTCGCCGTGCTGTATCGCAACGGCATCAAAGCTTCGATGTCCACCCGTTCCGGCCAGTACGTCACGCTGCGCGACCTGCGCGCCGAAGTCGGCAACGATGCTGCCCGCTTCTTCTACGTGCTGCGCAAATCCGACCAGCATCTCGATTTCGATCTCGACCTGGCCAAATCACAAAGCAACGACAACCCGGTGTACTACATCCAGTACGCCCACGCCCGCATTTGCAGTGTATTGAGCGCTTGGGGCGGCAGCGAAAAAGACCTCATCGACGTCGATATTGCTCGCCTGGATCAGCCGCAGGAACTCGCCTTGCTGCGTCGCATCGCCGAGTTCAGCGACACCATCGATGCCGCCGCGCGCGACCTGGCGCCGCACAGCATTGCCTACTACCTGAAGGACCTTGCGGCGGAACTGCATGGCGTCTATGCCACCTGCCAATTCCTGGTTGACGATGAAGCGCTCAAGCTGGCCCGCCTGTCGCTGATCGCCGCCACCCGCCTTGTGTTGCGCACCGGCCTCGCCTTGCTCGGCGTTTCCGCACCGGAAAAAATGAGCCGCGAGGAACCCCAATCAAGCCCGGAAAACGCGCAGGCAGCGGTCTCCTCTTCGAATAATGAGTCTCGGGTTTAAGTGTCAGCCCGAAGAACCAACAGTCCCCCTCGCCGCAACGACCCTAATCCTCGCGG
>CAZUSF010000080.1:8239-9376 GCA_964623355.1 uncultured Thiobacillus sp.
AAAGGTCTCCGAGCCGACTACCCCGGAGACGCCCGGCGCGATCAAGCCACGCGTCGATTACACTTTCTACGGCATCCTGCCCGGCGATCAGCCCGCTAAACCAATCCCGCTACCGGACAGCAAGGACATCTGGTGGCTGCAGGTCGCGGCACTCAAAAGCCCTGCCGATGCCGACAAGCTGAAAGCGCGCCTGGCTTTGCTTGGCCTGGAAGTAGCCACACAAAAAGTCGATAGCGGCAGTGGCCCGCTTTACCGGGTACGAGTCGGCCCCTACAAGCGTGAAGATGACGCACTCGGAGATCTGGACACCCTGGCCGAGAACAATTTTGAACCGCGACTGTTCAAAGAGCCCAACCCAGCCGCGAGCAACCCAGCCGCAAAATCATCCCAGCCCCCAACAAACAAGGAGAAACCATGAAACTGGCCCTTTTTCTGCTCGCGTTCCTCGCCATTTCCTTGCCCGCACAGGCGCTGGAAGCCGGCAAAGACTATGTCACGGTATCCCCAGCGCAACCCGTCAGCGTCAAGAAAGGCCAGGTCGAAGTCCTTGAGTTCTTCTGGTACCGCTGCCCGCACTGCTTCAACCTGGAACCTGATCTGAATGCCTGGATCAAGAAGCAGCCGAAACACGTCGTCATCAAACGCGTACCCGCCATCCTCAACAACGGATGGGACGCCTTGGCGCGCGCCTATTACGCACTTGAAGCGCTCGGCCTGCATGACAAGTTGCATGAAGACCTGTTCAAGGCATTCCACGTGCAAGGCATGGACCTGACCCCTGAACAGGCTTTCTACGATTGGGCTGTGACCAAAGGCGTCGACCGCGCAAAGCTAGCAGACGCCTACAACAGCTTCGGTGTCGACACCAAGGTCATGCGCGCGCAGCAACTCGGCCGCGACTACAAACTTACCGGCGTACCCGCCATCGCCGTCAATGGCAAGTTCGTCACCAACGTAAACATGGCAGGCAGTCACCCCGACTTGTTCAAAGTGGTAGACGCACTGATTGCTCAGGAACTCAAACGCAAGTAACTTCAGCTAAGCAACACCTGCCCGGATGGTGAAATAGGTAGACACAAGGGACTTAAAATCCCTCGGCGCAAGCCGTACCGGTTCGATTCCGGTTCCGGGCACCAC
>CAZUSF010000081.1:0-3265 GCA_964623355.1 uncultured Thiobacillus sp.
ATGCCGAAATTGACCTGCTGCTCGACCCGATACAAATCCTTGACACCAAAACCGCCGCCCAAACGGATGGCATGCTTTTGAATCCCGGTATACAGGCCGCTGATTTCGCCTCGCAGCCCGCGTTCACTCGATTGCATGCGGTTGAGCTGACCGTCAGGATAGGTTCCGGTGATGTCGACATAGCCTGGTGGACGTTCCTGAAATCCGTCGCCCGAACTGTAGTCAAGATACGAATAACGCAATTCAGCATTCAGGCCCCAATCCCGGCTGAATGACTCATCGTTGAACAGCAGCGCAACATCGAAGCGGTTGTCGCGCGCCTGGGTAAGCGGGTCCAACACCCCGCCGCCAGACATTCCTGTTTCCAGATTGCGGTGGCCCATGTAGTCGGCCAGCAGACGCCAGTTCTGTTTCGCCATGGAGAAACGAATATCCTGGCCTTGCCAGCCATAACCCGCTGTACCGCTTGCCGCCAGGCCATCCGTCGAAATGAAGGGAGCGTGACCGTCAGTGCGCGAGAGTTCGGCGGTGAATCCGATATCAAAGCCGTTCCACGTTCCGCCATGCCGCACCCAGCCCGCCTGCGTGTCGAAACTGCCCGCCCGCACACCCGCCTCGGACTGTTCGATGCGGCCGGCAGTCCGGGTAATCACATTGATCACGCCGGCAGAGGCATCCGAGCCAAACAAGGCAGTACCCGGGCCGCGAATGATCTCGACGCGTTCAATCATGCTGGCCGGCAATCCCTTCCAGAAGATGCCGGATGACCAGACCAGATCACGCATCGGCTCGCCATTCACCATCAGCAAGGTGTGGGTGCCCGCCGCACCGCGAAACGTCACCTGCGGCCGGAATGCAAACAGATTGGCCCTGACATAGATGCCTGGCACGCTTTGCAGAATTTCCGTCAGATTGGTCGCCCCGGTAGCGCGGATGTCTTCCGCCGTGATGACGGAAACCACCGACGGCGCTTTCGACAGTGTCTGCTCGGTATTGGTGGAGATCCGGATCTTCAGCGTCAGCAGGTCTTCCATGCTCAGCGCCAGCAATCGATCGAGTTCTGTCTCGGCGTGCGCCGGCGCGTTCAATACCAGGCAGGCCGCCAGTAATTGGGTCACGGCAAGCGTTACGGCTGTGTTCTTGTTCACGTCACTTTTCCCCATTTTGTCCCTGCCTTTTCCCTACGTTGTATATGCCTTTTCCATGCAAAGCGTGGGTTTGTTGAGCAGATTCTGCTCATTAACCAACAAATTGGTCAGCCGTCCCGCCGCCGCACTGCCGGCTGATATTCACGCTGCTGTGAATCGCCGCTGACTTCCAGAATGCGCACCTTCACCGTCTTGCCTTTCACCTTGCCCTCCGCCAGCCGGCGCTGCGCTTCGTGCGCGATACGGCGGTCGACCGCAACGTAGGTCGTGGTTTCGGTGACGGTGATCTTGCCGACCTGGGCGCTGGTGAAACCGGCCTCGCCGGTGAGCGCGCCGAGCACGTCGCCGGGGCGGATTTTCTCTTTTCGGCCACCAAGAATCTGCAGCGTGGCCATTGGTGGCAGCAGCGGTTTCTTGCTCGCCGGATGCAGTTCATCCAGCGCATGCCACTCGACTTCAGTGCCGATTTCCTTGGCGATGGCATCCACCCGCTTCATCTGGTTTTCGCTCGCCAGGCTCAACGCCCAGCCGTCCTGATCGACGCGGCCGGTGCGGCCGATGCGGTGGATGTAGACCTCCGGGTCGGGCGTCACGTCGACGTTGATTACCGCTTCCAGCTTGTCGATATCGAGGCCGCGCGCGGCGACGTCGGTCGCCACCAGCACCGAGCAACTGCGGTTGGCGAACTGGATCAGCACCTGATCGCGTTCGCGTTGTTCCAGCTCGCCGTGCAGCGCCAGCGCGGCGAAACCCTGGCCGCGCAGCACTTCAAGCAGATCGCGGCATTGCTGGCGGGTATTGCAGAAGGCCAGCGTGCTGACCGGGCGAAAGTGGTTCAGCAGCAGCGCTACAGCCTGCAAGCGCTGGTCTTTTTCAATCTGGTAGAAACGCTGCCGAATCTTGTCGCCGGCATGCAGTTCCGTCAGCTTCACTTCCTGCGGCTGGCGCATGAAGCGTTTGCTCAATTCGCCGATTTCCGCCGGGAAGGTCGCGGAAAACAGCAGCGTCTGGCGTTTCTTCGGGCACATCTTCGCGATGGCGGCGATTTCGCCGTAGAAGCCCATGTCCAGCATGCGGTCGGCCTCGTCGAGTACCAGCGTGTTCAGCGCTTCCAGCGTCAGGCTGCCACGTTGCAAGTGATCCATGATGCGTCCCGGTGTGCCAACAACGACATGCGCGCCGTGTTCCAGGCTGAGCATTTGCGGCCGCATCGGCGAGCCGCCGACCAGCGCCAGAATCTTGATGTTGTCTTCGCTGCGCGCCAGCCGGCGCAGTTCCTGGGTGACCTGATCGGCCAGTTCGCGCGTCGGGCAGAGCACCATCGCCTGCACGTTGAAACCACGCGGATTCAGATTGGCGAGCAGCGGCAGACCAAATGCCGCCGTCTTGCCGCTGCCGGTCTTGGCCTGTGCGATGAGGTCGTGCCCGGCGAGTGAGATCGGCAAGCTGGCGGCCTGGATCGGGGTCATGTTGAGGTAACCCAGCTGCTCCAGATTGGCCAGCACGGCGGGCGCCAGCGGTAGCTGGTTGAAGGCGGCGCGCGCTGACAGAGTGGCAGGCGGGGTTTCTTGCAGGGGGGGCGTTTGATCAGGCATGCCGGATTATCCTTGATTCCTCGCTGCAAGGTATTCAGGGCGGAAGAACACCACACCCTTCGCCATAATCCTTGATTCCTCTTGACCGCGCCTCAGTCTTCGAGATGCCCCATCAGTAGCAATTTCTTGCCGGCATTGCCTGCAGGCAGGAGGATGTCTTCACCCGTAAACAGCGTCGCGCCAGCCTCGTTCGTCAGCTTGAAATTGTCGAACCGGAAGCCGGCTTGCGTGCTTGCCTCCCCCCGGGCCTTGGCCGGCGAGAGGAGATTGCGCAGATTCCACTTCAGTTTTTCCTGCTCCGTCTCATCCAAAGCTCCAGCTTGAGTGTGGCCCTGCGCCAGCACGAAAAATATTGCGAGGAATGTCAGGCCAATATTTTTCATTACGTTCTCTTCTTAATTCGCTCTCCATGGAGCGGACTCAGCCGCGGCGGAACTGCGACAGCAGTGGAAACTCAGTCGCCGCCGGTCAGGCCGATGTGGACCGGATGCGTGACATAAACCAGCTTCAAGCCGGCCTCGC
>CAZUSF010000081.1:3365-9320 GCA_964623355.1 uncultured Thiobacillus sp.
GTCAGGCCGATGTGGACCGGATGCGTGACATAAACCAGCTTCAAGCCGGCCTCGCTGACGCGTGCAAGCAGCGCGGCGATGCGGCTTTCAGCAGCGACAAACTCGATGCTTTCCGGCAACTTGCCGGCGAGTTCGAAAAACGTGTCTTGCTGCATGCCATGCCGGCCATAGCCGGCTGACGCGCGATAGGCTGTGCCACCGGGAATGCCGAGTTCGCGCGCTTGCTCGAACAACCATTCATGCAGTGGTCGATGCGCGTGCTTGCTGCCTTCCTCGGCAAAAAATCGAATACAGATCGCCTGCATCTTGGCTTACCCCCGCAACAGTTTGAACGTCCAGACACCCAGGCCGGTCATCGCCAGCGAGCCAAACAGATGCGCCGACGCGGCGGCCATGGCCCAGCCGAGTTGGTTGCGGCTGATCAGCGTGAAGACTTCGGCGGAGAAGGTGGAAAACGTGGTCAGTCCGCCGAGAAAGCCGGTAATCACAAACAATCGCCATTCCGGCGGCAAGCCGGGATGCTGCACGAAGTAAGCGATCGCGATGCCGACCAGATAGCCGCCGAGCAGGTTGGCCGCCAGCGTGCCGTAAGGCAGCGTCGGAAACACCGGATTCAGCCACAGCCCCAAGCCCCAGCGCAGCCAGGCGCCCATGGCGGCACCGAGTCCGATGGCGAGGAAGGCAGTCATAGACGTGAAGGGAGAAGGGTGAAGGGTGAAGGGTGAACAGTCGACCCTTCACCCTTGAGCGCCGAAGGCGCGGTCCCTTTATCCTTCACCCGATTCACGCTCAAAGCCAGATCATCAAGCCGGTTTCAAACGGGTGCGTCAGCAGGTTGTGGTGTGGATAGATGCGCACCCGATAAAGCAGTCTGCCGCACAGTTCCGGGGTCAATTCGAGATGGAACAGACATTCGGAATCGGCTCCGGAGACCGCTTGCATCGCCACGGCCTGGACATCCTTGTCCTGGCCCTGTTTGGAGGCGCGTCCGACCAGCACTTCAACCCGGACATCCTCCGGCGACAGGCCATTCAGGTTGACCGCCACCTTGAGTTCGATACTTTCGCCATACGTGATGCGCTTCAGCGGCTCTTCCACCCGATTCACCGAAACGCCGCCCCAAGCCCGACGTATCTTGGTTTTCCAGGCCGCCAAACTTTGTGCCGCGGCGAAGCCGCCTTCCGAAAAGCGCCGCCATTGGCGTGAAGCCGGACCGTAGAACTTGTTGACGTACTCGGTGACCATGCGGGTCGAGTTGAAGCGCGGCAACAAGGTGGTGATCGAACACTTGGCCATCTTCACCCACTCCACCGAGAAGCCGAGTTCATTGCGCCGGTAGTACATCGGCATGACCTGATCCTGCAGCAACTCATACAAGGTCTGGCTGTCTTCCCGATTGCGCCGCGCCTCGTCGTAATTTTCCGGCGCCGGCTTGATCGCCCAACCATTTTTACCGTCGTAGCCCTCTTCCCACCAGCCATCGGTGACCGACAGATTCAGCACGCCGTTCATTGCCGCCTTCATGCCGGAGGTGCCGGAGGCTTCCAGCGGGTAGATCGGGTTATTCAGCCAGACATCGCAGCCGGAAACCAGGCGACGGGCAAAGCCCAGGTCATAGCCTTCGACCATCAGCAACTTGCCCTCGAACTCCGGCCAGCGCGAGATTTCATGAATCCGGCGAATCAGTTCCTGGCCCGGCTTGTCGGCCGGGTGGGCCTTGCCGGCGAAGATGAACAGTACAGGTCGATCCGAGTCGTTGATGATCTGGCGCATCCAGTCCATGTTTTCGAACATCAGCGTGGCGCGCTTGTAGGTCGCGAAGCGGCGCGCGAAGCCGATGGTGAGCACATTCGGATCAAGCGGATTGGCATACTTCAGCATCCGTTCAAGGTGCGCCTCGGAACCGTGGTTGCGTAGATGCTGCTGGGTGATGCGATGGTGCAGGCTATGCAGCATCTGGGTCTTCAACGCCTGATGCACCGACCA
Source organism: uncultured Thiobacillus sp. (assembly GCA_964623355.1). GTDB lineage: Bacteria > Pseudomonadota > Gammaproteobacteria > Burkholderiales > Thiobacillaceae > PFJX01. Next base: position 5,352 of record CAZUSF010000081.1, read on the forward strand.
GAACTGGTGATCCGGAATCGTTTCCACCTTCTGCCAGAAATTGATATCCGCCAACCGCCGCCGCCATTCGTAACCCAGCTTGTTGTCGAACAGGTCTTGCCATTCCTGTGCCAGGAAGGTGGACACATGGACGCCATTGGTGATGTAACCCATCGGCGAATCATTGGGCGTCAGTTGCGGCCACATGTCGGACAGGATGTGCGACGACACCTGGCCATGAATCCGGGAAACGCCGTTGTGATGCCGCGAGCCGTGCAGCGCCAGCTTGGTCATGTTGAAGTCCTGCCCCTGATCGGCGCCGCCCAGGCTCATGAATTCGGCACGGCTGATGGCGAGATCGTTGCAGCAAGTGGAAAAATAATCCCACACCATTTCTTCGCCGAAATGGTCGTGCCCGGCCGGTACCGGCGTATGTGTGGTGAACACCGTATTCGCCGCCACCACTTCGAGTGCGGCATGGAACGAAAGGCCAGCCTTCACCTTGCGCCGCACCCGTTCCAGCACCAGGAAGGCGGCGTGGCCCTCGTTGATGTGATACGCGGTCGGCTTGACGCCGAGTTCCTGCAGGGCGCGTATACCGCCAACCCCGAGCACGATTTCCTGCTGGATCCGGGTGTGCTTGTCGCCGCCGTAGAGCTGGTGCGTGATGTAACGATCTTCCACGCTGTTGGCCGCCAGATCGGTATCCAGCAAACACAGGCGGACATGGCCGACATGCGCTTCCCATACCTTCACTTCCAGCGTGCGGCCAGGCAGTTCGATCTGGATATGTACTTCGGTACCGTCCTCGCGCATGGCCGGATGCACCGGCAGATCGTCGAATTCGGAATCGGTGTAATGCGCGATCTGGTTGCCGTCGTTGTCAATGTGCTGGAAGAAATAGCCCTGCCGATACAGCAAACCCACGGCGATGAAAGGCAGGCGCATGTCGGAAGCCGACTTGCAGTGATCGCCGGCCAGAATGCCGAGACCGCCGGAATAGACCGGAAAGCTCTCGTGAAAACCGAATTCGGCGCAGAAATAAGCGATCAGATCGCCCGGATGCAGATCAAGCTGCATGTCGCGCCGCAGCGGCTCGCTCATGTAGGTATCGAACGCCGACAGCACGCGGTTGTAGCTGCCGAGGAAGATATGGTCTTCCGCCGCTTCGGTCAGACGTTCCTCGTCAACCCGCTTCAGAAACGCCTTCGGGTTGTGATTCACCGCATCCCAAAGACCGGGATGCAAGCGCGCAAACAGCGTCCGGCTCGGTCGATCCCAGCCGTACCAGAGGTTGTCCGCCAACTCGCTGAGACGCGCGAGACGACGCGGAATACGTGGGTTGACTTCAACCACGAAGGGCGTGCCGGGTTTCATTGGAGTCCTTTCTCAAATCGCCATCCGATGTAGGTGCGAATTCATTCGCACGATCTGTACGCTCAAAGTGCGAATGAATTCGCACCTACGCACTCATCCTGATGAAATGCTCGCGGTAATACTTGAGTTCTTCGATCGATTCCTGAATGTCGGCCAGCGCGGTATGGCTGTTGGCTTTCTTGAAGCCGTCCTTCAACTCCGGCCGCCAGCGACCGGCGAGTTCCTTCAGCGTCGAGACATCCAGATTGCGGTAATGAAAATACGCTTCCATGTCAGGCAGATGACGCGCCATGAAGCGGCGGTCCTGACAGATCGAATTGCCGCACATCGGCGACGTGCGTTCCGGCACGTGCAGCTTCATGAACTCGATCATTTGCTTCGACACATCGGCCGCGCTCAGCGTCGAAGCTTTCACCTTGTCGATCAGGCCGGATTTTCCGTGTGTGCCCTTGTTCCAGTTATCCATCGCATCAAGCACGGCGTCGGGCTGATGCAGCACCAGCACCGGACCTTCTTCGACCAGATTGAGATCCTTGTCGGTCACCACCAGGGCGACTTCGAGCACGGCATCGGTATCGGGATTCAGACCGGACATTTCCATATCGATCCAGACCAGATGAGTATTGTTTTGCGGCATGGGATATTGGCCGAATTGGCGTCAATTAAGGGCGTGTGATTGTGGCACAGTTTATCGCCCGATTTATTGCACGGTTATGGCACAATCGGCCGCCTGAAATCACTCTGGATTCATTCTAAAATCACGCTAATGCCTTCATTTCAAAGTCTTTTTTTAGCCGCCTTCTGCATCGCATTCGGCCTCAAATTATGGTTGTTGCTGCGCCAGATGCGACATGTCTGGCAGCACCGCGACAGCCCGCCTGCCGCCTTCGCCGACAGCATTTCACTGGCCGAGCATCAGAAGGCCGCGTCCTACACGCTGGCCAAATCCCGTGTCGGCCTGGTCAGCCTCGCCATCGAAGGCGGCCTGCTTTACGCCTTCACCCTGGGTGGCGGCCTGCAATGGCTGCAGGACAGCCTGACAGGCGTGATTTCGCAACCCCTGCTGGCCGGCGCCGGCGTCCTGCTCGGCCTTACCTTGATCAGTAGCAGCGTCGAATTACCGCTCAGTTTTTACAGCCAGTTCCGCGTTGAAAGCCGCTTCGGCTTCAATCGCCAGACCCCGGCCGGCTTTTTCGGCGACCTGATCAAGCAGACGCTGCTCGGGCTGGCCATTGGCGGCCCGCTGATCCTGCTCGTGCTGTGGCTGATGGGCATCATGGGCGACAGCTGGTGGCTCTGGGTGTGGGCAGTCTGGATGGGCTTCAACCTTTTGCTGCTGACCGTCTATCCGACGCTGATCGCGCCGCTGTTCAACAAATTCACGCCGCTGGCCGACGAAAACCTGAAACAGCGCATCGAAGCCCTGCTCGCGCGCGCCGGCTTCCAGTCCAGTGGCGTCTTCGTGATGGACGGTTCGCGCCGCTCCAGCCACGGCAACGCCTACTTCACCGGCCTCGGCAAGAACAAGCGCATCGTGTTTTACGACACCCTGCTGACGCAGCTGACACCGGAGCAGATCGAAGCCGTGCTGGCACATGAACTCGGCCATTTCAAGCGCCGCCACATCGTCAAGCGCATCGGTCTGATGTTCTTCCTCAGCCTGGTCATGCTCGGCCTGCTCTCGGTATTGAAAGAGGCCGGCTGGTTCTATCAAGGCCTCGGCGTCAGCAGCCAGACCGACGCCACCGCCCTCGCGCTGTTCTTCCTTGCGCTGCCGGTGTTCCTGTTCCCGTTATCGCCGCTGATGAGCCTGTATTCGCGCAAACATGAATTCGAAGCCGACGCTTTCGCCGCCAGCCTGACCCATCCCGGCCACCTGATTTCCGCGCTGGTGCGCCTGTATCGCGACAATGCCGCGACACTGACGCCGGACCCGGTCTATTCGCTGTTTTACGACAGCCACCCGAAAGCGGTGGAACGCATCGGCAAACTGGAGTCGTACGACTCACAAACCCACAATCCGCAACCCCTGCAAGCCTGAGTTTTTTCGCATCGATTGCCATAAAGGAGACACCCATGAAAACCCTGAGCCTGATCACACTACTCGCCGCCACCTCCATTCTGTCCGTACCCGCCTTCGCCGCCCCGTTCGACAAGGGCAACATCCAGGAAGGCAAAGCAACGCATGAAGAGAAGTGCAACGGCTGCCACGCCGGCAAGTTCAATGACGACGGCAGCAAGATCTACACCCGCGCCGACCGCCGCGTAAAAAACCCCTCCGGCTTGAGCCAGATGATCACCACCTGCAACGCCATGCTGGGCAACAACCTGTTCCCGGAAGATGAACTGCATCTGGCGGCGTACCTGAACAACCAGTATTACAAGTTCAAGTAAGACGATGACCGATACCTTCTGCGACCTTTCCAAAGGCAAATGCAAACCCTGTGAAGGCGGTATTCCGCCGCTCACCGCCGACGAAATCAGCGCGCTGATGCCGAAACTGGCATCAGACTGGCAAGTCGCCGACGGCAAGCTGCGACGCGACTTCAAGTTCGCCGACCACTACATCACGATGACCTTCGTCAACGCCGTCGCCTGGGTCTCGCACCAGCA
>CAZUSF010000082.1:0-9286 GCA_964623355.1 uncultured Thiobacillus sp.
CCTGATTGATAAAAACGGCTGGCAGTTGGAAACCCATTACCTGCATTCCGCACTGCACAATTATTTCGACCGCCTGCACAAGGAGTTGGATAGCGAGTTGACCGCAGCCGAACATGACGGCAAGCAGACGGTGGTCTTTTACGGCGCTTGCCATCCGCGCATGGATCAACTGCTGGAAACGCACCACACCGGCCGCACGCACGGCCAGAACTGCATCGTCATGCTGCTGGGCTACGAGCGTTTCATGGATGAACTCGGCAAGGGCGCTTATTTTTTGCTCGAAGACTGGGCGCTGACCTGGGAACCGATGATTACCGAAGCCTTCGGCAGCAACCTGGCCGTGGTGCGCGAGATTTTCCACGGCAGTCACACCTGCATTGCTGCTATCCGCACGCCGTGTTCAAGCGATTTCACTGCCGCCGCCGAAGCCGCCGCACGCTTCATTGATTTGCCGCTGGTCTGGCTGGATGCCGATCTGGCGCATCTGGAAGCCGTGTTGGCCGAGGCCATTGTCGAGCAGGCCAGACAGGGAACGGTCGATTGATGTCTACCGAACCCAGCGGCATCGCCCTGGATATTCAAGCGCTAAATGAAGCGCTACAGACGCGTAACCGCAAACTGGCTGAGGACAAAGCTTATCTGCAACTGGTTATCCGCCTGATCGAACGCTTGAACCCGATGCCCGGCCTGGAAGACATGGTCAGCGACATGCTGTCCAGCATCGTCGAAACCATCGGCGGCACCAATATTCGGCTCTGGTTCTGGATCGATACGGAACTGCATTACGCCGACTTTCTCGGCGAGCGCAAGACATTGGATGCAATCGACGATCCGCTCGCCGCGATGGCAAGCGAGCAGGGCAAATTTGTTGAACAGGAAAGTGATTCGGAGAATGCGTTGTTGCGCGATGGCGTAATACCCGGCGCCTGGACCTGGGCTTTCCCGTTGCTGGCAGGAGCGGAGCGGGTTGGCGTCATCAAGCTGGAAAACCTGCATATCAGCAGTGCCCACCTACGCAACTTCCTGCCCATTTTCTTTAGCCATGCCGCCTTGCTGATCGGTGGCGAGATCCGCAACCTGCTGCGCCAGCGGGCCGAGCAAAAACTACAGCTCGCCGCCAGCGTGTTCACCCACGCGCGTGAAGGCATCATGATCACCCAGTTGGATGGCGCCATCATCGAAGTGAACGAGGCCTTCACCCGCATCACCGGCTATTCACGCGACGAGGTGATTGGCCGCAATCCACGTTTGTTGAAATCTGGCCAACATGGAGAGGCGTATTACGCCGCGATGTGGCGCAGCTTGCTGGAAAACGGCTACTGGTATGGCGAGATTTGGAACCGGCGCAAGAATGGCGAATTTTTCGCCGAAATGCAGACCATCAGCGCGGTGCGCGATGCCCAGGGCCAGATCAAGCAATATGTATCGCTGTTTTCAGACATCACCCGAATCAAGGAGCACGAACGCGAGCTTGAACATATCGCCCACTACGATGCGCTGACCGGGCTGCCGAACCGGGTTTTTCTTGCCGATCGCTTGCATCAAGCGATGGCTCAATCGCTTCGACGGAACCAGAAGCTGGCGGTGGTTTATCTCGATCTGGATGGCTTCAAAGCCGTCAATGACCGCTTTGGGCACGATGCCGGCGACCAGTTGTTGATTACGGTTTCAAACCGGATGAAGCAGACGCTGCGCGAAGGCGATACTCTGGCCAGAATCGGCGGCGATGAATTTGTCGCGGTGTTGCTCGACCTGAACGAGATCGAAGCCAGCCTGCCGATGCTTGCCCGGATGTTGGCAGCGGCAGCGGAACCGGTGCTTTGGGGGGATAGCGTGCTTCAGGTTTCGGCCAGTGTGGGCGTCACTTTCTACCCGCAAACCGAAGAGGCCGATGCCGATCAATTGATGCGTCAAGCTGACCAGGCCATGTATCAGGCCAAAGTGTCGGGCAAGAACCGGTTTCACCTGTTTGATGCCGATCAGGATCGCAGCATTCGTGGTCATCACGAAAGCCTTGAACGTATCCGCCGTGCCTTGATCGAGCATGAATTCGTGCTCTATTACCAACCCAAGGTGAACATGCGCCTGGGTAAGCTGGTCGGCGCCGAAGCCTTGATTCGCTGGCGCCACCCGATCCGTGGCTTGATGTTGCCGGGTGAGTTTTTGCCGGTGATCGAAGACCACAGTCTGGCGATTGATCTGGGTGAATGGGTGCTTGAAAACGCGCTCGGCCAGATCGAACAATGGCACGCGCTCGGACTTGATATCCCGGTCAGTGTCAACGTCGGCGCGCGCCAATTGCAACAATCCGACTTCGCCGAGCGACTGCGCCGGATTCTGGCTGCGCACCCCAGCGTCGGGCCGAACAAGCTTGAGCTGGAAGTGCTGGAAACCAGCGCGCTGGAAGATCTGGTGCATGTCTCCCACGTGATTGCCGCCTGCCTGGAGATGGGCGTCAGTTTCGCGCTGGATGACTTCGGCACCGGCTATTCCTCACTGACCTACCTGAAACGGTTGCCGGTCTCGCAGATCAAGATCGACCAGAGTTTCGTGCGCGACATGCTGCATGACCCGGATGACCTGGCCATTGTTGAAAGCGTGCTCGGCCTGGCCACGGCGTTTCGCCGCCAGACGATCGCGGAAGGTGTCGAGACCCGCGAGCACGGCGAGATGTTGCTGTATCTGGGCTGTGAACTGGCGCAAGGCTATGGCATCGCGCGGCCCATGCCAGCCAGCGAAGTACCAGCTTGGGCTGCGGTCTGGAAGCCTTTTGCCAGTTGGGTCGATATGCATCCGGTCAGCCGCGACGATTTGCCGATCCTGTTTGCGGCGGTCGAACATCGGGCCTGGATCGTGGCTATCGAGGCGTGCCTCCAGGGCGAGATTGCTGCAAAGCCGCAACTGGATCACCAGTTGTGCCGTTTTGGTCAATGGCTGAACAGTTTCACGGTTTCCAGTCAAAGTCTTCGACCAGCCCTGCAATCCATCGAGACCCTGCATCGTCAGGTGCATGTTCTGGGTGAGCAGATGATTCAGCTGTTGGCCGATGGCCGGCAGGTGGAAGCGAGAGCCGGGCTGGCCGAACTGCATCGTCTGCGCGACGCCTTGCTGGCCAGTTTGTGGACTGTTATGCACCGCAAACTGGATTAACGCCACCGTTGCACCCGGCTTGGCGCGCGGCCAGGTCAGGATGCTTGAGTTACATCCTCGGTGTCGAATAACACAGATTGTTGCTGTCGAAGGACAGGCTCATCTGCTCGTTGGTCGGCAACACGATGTATTTGACGCCGATGAATTCCAGGTTGTTCTTCCAGAACAGCGCGAACACGGCTTTTTCGCCATTGCTGACCACGTGCGTATTCGAATACACCCGGTTCGGCTGGCCATATTGCTGGTTGTAGTTGTTGACCGAGATGATCAATGACTTCAGCGACGGGCGAACATCCTGCTCGAAGCCGACCAGCTTGCCCTTGCAAAAACGGAACTGATAGCGTCGCGCGATGCTGGGGTCGTTGTCGTAGGCGAGGATGACATCGTCGGATGGCTCGACCACGCGGTCGAAATTCCAGTTGGCCAGCAACAGTGTTCTGACCTCGTTTTGCGCCATGCCGCTTTTGAATTCCGCAACTTCAAAGGCGTGCACGGCGCTGGTGGCGAGGAACCCGGCGGATAAAAACACAAGTAAGGACGGCAGGCTGAGCTTCATGGTTGCCAAAGGTCGAATCAAGAGCCGCCATGATAGCCGGATAGCATGCTGCTGAAAGCTAGCCTGTACTCATATCCTTAACTGCGGAAACGGCTCACTGTGCTGGTCAGGGTGTCGGCCAGCACGCGCATTTCCTGCACCGTCTGATCGGATTGTGCAATCGCGTGTTCAGTCCCTGCCGACAGGTCGGCGAGGCGCTCGACGTTGCGCGAGATCAGTTGGCTGGCGGTCGATTGCTCCTTCACCGAACGGGTGATTTCCTCGATGCCGTGCTGCGCTTCGACCACTGCGCTGTGCGCCTGGTCGACGATGCTGGAAACCTCGCCGCCGCGCCGGGTGCCTTCTTCCAGCGCACTCTCGCCTTGCTTGATGGCTGATTCGACCTGTCCCGATTGGCTATTCAGTTCGGCGGTGACGCGGGTGATTTCATTCGCGTATTGAGCGGTTTTTTCCGCCAGTTTGCGTACTTCGTCGGCCACCACGGCAAAGCCGCGGCCTTGTTCGCCGGCGCGCGCAGCTTCGATGGCGGCATTCAGCGCGAGCAGGTTGATCTGTTCGGCGATATCTTTCACGTGCTGGGTGGCGCCGATGATGCTTTGCGTGCTGCCGAGGAATTTGGCGACTGAATCCGACATGCCTTTGACCGCGTCCTGCACGCTGTTCATGGCCTGGCTGAGATGCCGCATCCGCTCCAGGCCTTGATCGGAATAGTCGGCGCTGCGGCTGGAGACTTGCATGACCTGTTCGGCGTTATCCGCCACCGAGGCGATGCTGGCCGACATTTGCTCGACGGCGGAGGCGGTGGCGGTGACTGCGCTGGTTTCGTCGGAAGAGGCGTTGCGCAATCCGGACGAGGCATTCGCCAGGTTGCTGGAAAGATTGTGCAACTGGTTGGCGTTGGTCTTGATGCTGTTGACCAGGTTTTGCAGGCCGACGACAAAATGGTTGAAGGCCATGGAAATCCGGCACAACTCGTTGTCGCCCTGAATGTGCAGGCGCGCGGTCAGGTCGCCGTCGCCTTCCGCCAAAGATTCGATTGATTTCGCCAGCAGAGTCAGTTGCGACAGGATATAGGTGACGATGGACAGCGCGATGCCAAGGCCGACCAGCACTGCGACGACGGTCAGAATCAAGGCAATGCGCTGCGCGTTTTCGGTGTTTTGCTGGACTGCGGTTTCACGCGTCTGTATCACCGCTTTCTGATCCTTGATCAAATCCAGCAAGCCTTGCTTGATTTCTCGCCAGACTGGCGTTTCCTCTTTGTTCAGTTGGGTTTTCGCCTCTTCGATGCTGGCTTGCTTCACCAGTCCTTGGATTTCGGCTTGCAGTCCTTTCTGCTTCTCACGTTGTTGCGCGATTTTGTTCAGCGCTTCCGATTGTGGGTTGCCGGCAATCACCAGCGACTGGGTTTCCGTCAGCAATTTGTCCATCTCGCCGCTGGCTTTTTCGAAATTTGCGTAAGCCTTGGGGTTTTCCGGGTCGAGGATGATGTTGCGCAAGGCCTGGCCCATTTGCAGGCCGTTGGCATACAGCTCGGTGTAGTTGAGGAGAATCTTCTGTTCCTGCTCGATGAAGCTGGTGAATTCCATCTTGGCCCGGTTTAGTGCTTGCCAGGAAACCAGCGTGGAAGCCAGAAACAGACTCATCACGGCCGCCAGCATGATGATCAGTTGTGTGCGGATTTTGTATTTGCGCAGATTCAACATGACAAACCTCTCTTCTTCGTAAACGCCAGCGGCGTTTATCAACTTGGTTTTCGGCCTCTGACGAACGAACTTTAGGAAGATCCCCTAAAAAATCTCAAAGCTCATCCTTGCCGCCCGGCAGGCTGAATACCGGCAAGGTCCAGTCCCAGATGATCGCGGCAAGACGCAGGCTGGCGATGCTTGCCATGCCAAGCAAAGCCGCCAGCGTGCGATCAAGGAAAGGTTGCAAAGCGAGATAAACGATGATGCCGATGATCGCCGCCGTGGCGTAGATGCGGCTGCGGCGCAGGATCATCGGCACTTCGGCGCAGAGCACGTCGCGCAACATGCCGCCGGCGGCGCCGGTCAATGTGCCCATGATCACCACCACGATGCCGTCGAAGCCGGCGTTCTCGGCAATCTGCGCGCCGCTGATCGAAAACAGCGCCAGGCCGAGCGCATCGGCGATCAGGATGAAGCGATCCGGCGGATGCCGGTAGCGGGCGTAAATGACGGTCAGGCCGGCGGCGACGATGCAGGCGTAAAGATAGGTCGTGTCGCCAATCCAGAACACCGGGTTGCGGTCGAGCAACAGATCGCGCAAGGTGCCGCCGCCGGTAGCCGTGACCGTGGCGATCACCATCACGCCAAGCAGATCGAAGTTGCGCCGACCGGCCGCCAGTGCGCCGCTAATCGCGAACACAGCAACGCCAAATAGCTCAATTACATGCAGGATGGTCATTTCAGTCGTGGTCCAGCGCGCTATGTTCCAGCGTCATCCAATGGGTTGTCTGGCTTGGCGTCGATGGCATCGACTCTCTTGTACATCCAGCCGCCGACATACAGCGTCACCCCAAGCATTGCCAGGCTGGCGATGCGCAGCAGCGGCGTTGCATCGGACAAATCGAACAGCAGCACCTTGGCCACCGAAGCGGTAAAGATCAGCAGCGAAGATTTCCCGAGCAGTTTGTCCTGGTATTTGAAGGCCAGGGCAAGGCAGGCCAGGCCGATGGCGCCCCAGACAAAAGACACGGCCAGCCGGTCGTCGAGAAGGCTCACCGCCGCACCCATCAAGGCGATATGGCCGGCATACAGCACTGGCGTGGTGAAGGCTTTCAGATCCGGCAGGCGGCGGGTGTAGTAGTAGGCCGCGTAGAGTTCAGCGGCGTAGAACAGCGGCAGCAGTGGATGATCCGCACTGCTGCCGGTGTCGGCCTCGACGATCACGCGCAGGTAGTTGATGGCGAACACGATGCCGACCAGAAGCTGGAACGGCCACTGAAGGGTGGCGTTACTTCCATTGCCGGCGATGCGAAAGTAGGCCGCCAGAATCGGTAACACCAGCAACACCGCCCAAGGCGCCAGATGATTTGGCAACAATTCGATATAGCCGGCATGAAACAGGACCAGCGCGACATATGCGCTGACCAGCAGACTGCCGGCTTCAGGCGCTGCCGTCAGACGGTGCTTGGCAAATTGATACGCCAGCAGCAACAGCGCCGCACTGAGCAGAGAAATCCAGGGCGCCAGTGTTGGCAGATTGGCTTTCAGCAACGGGTATTGCAGGGCGTAGAAGAGCAGCAACAGCGGCAGGTGGGCGATTGCCTCATTCCGGCTCAGCGGCTGCTTCTGGCGGATGGAAAACCACACCGCGGCGGCGAGAAATACCAGGAACTGGACGACCTGGAACGCAAATGCCTCAACCCAGGCTGCAAGATGGTTCGTGTCATAGATGAGATGGAAGCCCAGCAAGGCCATGTAAGCCGCCAGCAGATAGACTCGACGCGCACCGAGCCAGACGGCATAGATGCTGAACAACACGCTCCAGGCGGAAAAATAGACCGCCAGATCGAGCACCGATCCGGCCAGTGCATCGAGCAGGAATGGCGCTGAATACGATCCGACCACCGCGAACAAGCTGTACAGCTCGCTTTCGAACAACCGCGCCAGCCAGAGCGCGAGCAGACAGGTGGCGATCACCGCGCCGGTGGCGAGCCCGACGCCGATGAAGTGGTAATACAGATGCGCGCCGTAAACCGACAGGAACAGCACCACCAAACCACCGGCCGGCAACAGGCTGGCGTATTCCCGATCGGCGCTGCGCAAGCGCAAACCGGCGCCAATCAGCAGAAAGCCGCTTAATACCGCGAGCGCCAACTGCCGCTCCGGCGTCAGCCAACCCGAATCCACCGCCAGCCGGATCAGATAGGCGGTTGCCAGCACCATGGCGGTAGCGCCGGTCCAGCCGAGGATTTTGGTGACTGAAAAATCGGGTGGGGCGAAGCGGTTGCTGGCGTATTTCAGGTAGTCCTGTTGCGCGGGAGGCGTGGCGACGGCAGCGGGTTCGCTGTTTTGCGTGGTGTTTTGCTCGCTGCCTGGTTGTGCATGCTGCTGAATCAGCAGCCGCTCGATGCGTGCCAGCCGGCTTTCCAGGAGATCGATGCGGTCTTCGAGGTTGGACATGCGGTGCCTTTGGAGTTTCTCTGAGTCGACGGGGTAGGAAGCAAAGGTTTTCTAGCCGGTACGCGCCCGAATGGCTTGCCGATGGCGGCGGAAAACGAATTGATAGAGCGCTTCATCCAACGCTTCGGACAGCCCTTCGAAACTGACCCGTGCCTGATCGGTGCCGGCTTCCAGTGCGATAGCCGGCAATCTCAGGCTGAGCGGCAGGGTTTCGGAAGGTTGAAATTCGACGATCAGCTCGCTGCCGGCGGCGGGGGGGGCTGAGTCTGGCCATTGCGCGCCGGATGGGGTCAGTTGCACGTCTAGTGGCGCCGGTGTGTTGCTTGTTTCCAACCTGCGGGCAAGCAGGAAAAGGGTCAGATCGAGCTTCGCTTCGATCCGGTCAAGACGTCGATTCTCCTGGCCGACAGCATCCATTTCATGGCTGCTTTCCATCTGATTCAACGCGTTCAGCAGCAGGGCGGCTTCGACGATCCGGCTCTGGCGCGTGTGCGGATCAAGTTGCACCGCCTGCCAGGCAAGCGGCATGCGCAGTGCGCAGATGAGTCCTTCAGGCATCGTGTTCTCCTGGAAACAGCATGCGACCATGGCGTGCCAGACGGGCACTGCCGTAACAGGCTTCATCCTGGCTGGCCTGGCTGAGCGGCACCTGCAACAGCTGCGCGCGAATCCGGCTGTAGGCCGGGTTCTTCGCGCCACCACCGGCGCTGACCACGCTACGCAGACGAGAGGCGCCGAGTTCGGCGAGTTTGGCGTAACCGAGCGCTTCGATCTTGGCCAGGCCTTGCAGGATGGCGTGCAGGAATTCTGCCCGGCTTTCAGGACGTGGTTCCAGGCAGGGCGGGCGCTCGGGATCGTTGTAGGGAAAACGTTCGCCTTGCGCGGGCAACGGGTAGTAATCCAGGCTGCTCGGCTGTTCCGGGCTGATTTCGCGCGACAGCGCGATCAGTTCGGCATCATCGAAGTGTTGCCGCAATACCGCGCCACCGGCGTTGGAGGCGCCGCCAGCCAGCCATTGGTTGCCGAACCAGTGCGAGTAGATGCCGTATTCGCCGGCATCGACGCGCTTGTCTGACAGCAACTTCAGCACCAGCGTGCTGCCTAGTGAGGTAACCGCGTCACCGGGTTGAGGGGGCTGTGCCGCATCACCGGCGGCAAGGAAGGCGGCGATGCTGTCGGTGGTGCCGGCGCGGATCAGGCAATCCGGGTTGATGCCCAGTTCGCGCCCGCGCGGCCGATCGATCAGGCCGATGCCCTGACCGGGTTTGACCAGTTTTGGCAATGCATGGATGTCGATCAGACCGGCCACCCAGTCCGGCCATGCGCCGGTTGCCAGGTCAACGCCCATCTTCAGCGCGTTGTGGTAGTCGCTCACCGCCTGGCCGGAGAGCATGGCCGAGAGCCAATCAGCCTGATTCAGATAGCGGCGCGA
>CAZUSF010000083.1:0-9208 GCA_964623355.1 uncultured Thiobacillus sp.
GCCAGCGGCAGGCTCTGGTAACACGATGCGCCGAGGATTTTTCCCGCGCCGGCGATATCGAGCCGCTGTCGCGCGGCGGCAAGCTGGCCGTCGTCTTCGCCCAGGTGTACGCCATCGGCTTCACATAACAGCGCCAGTTCGAGGTCGTCGTTGATGATCAGACGGGCGCCAAATTTGCGGGTCAGGCCGCGCAGCGCCACCGCCTGTTCCTGGCGGTGACAGTCGGAAGTCTGCTTGTTGCGGTACTGAACGATGCGACAACCAGCGGAGAGGATGGCCTCGGTTGCAGTCAGCAATCGGCGGGTATCGTTCCAGTCCGGCGTGATGGCGTACAGGCCGGCAAGTTTCACTTCAGTCTTCATCATCCCCGCGCACCCAGTAAAGACGGTCCGGAATGAATTGGCCCATGCCCGGGCGATAGGCGTTTTTCAGCGTTTGATAGGTGTAATCCTGCGCTTCCTTGACGGCTTCGGCGACATCCTGGCCCAGCGCGAGCAACGCTGCGATGGCAGAAGCGAGAGTGCAACCGGAGCCGTGATACGAGCCAGGCAGGCGATCCCAGTTCAGCCGATGCACGACGCCGCGCGTGTTGTACAAGGTGTTGGAAACCTGTGCGCCTTGCTCATGTGCGCCGGTGATCAGGATGTATTCGGCGCCCATGTCGATCAGGCGGCGGGCGCATTCGGAGAGTTCCGGATCGTCGGCCTCGGCATCCGGGTCTTCCGCCAGCCGGCGAGCTTCCAGGCTGTTCGGGGTCAGGATGGTGGTTTGCGGTAGCAGCAGATCGCGCAGGGCATAGAGCAACTCTTCGTTGGCCAGCGGGTCGCCGCGACCGGAAGTCAGCACCGGGTCGAGAACAAGTGGGATATCGGGGTAGTCGGCAATCACTTCGGCGATCGCGGCGACCGCTTCGACGCTGCCGATCATGCCGATCTTGATCGCCGCCACCGGCATGTCTTCCAGCACGCTGCGCGCTTGATCGGCGATCCATTCGGGGTCGATCGGCAGATAATCGTCGACGCCAACGGTGTCCTGCACAGTCACCGCAGTCACTACCGACAACGGGTGGCAACCCATGCTGGCCAGGGTCAGAATGTCCGCTTGCAGGCCGGCGCCGCCGGTTGGATCGGTGCCGGCAAAGACCAGCACGGCGGGAATAGGCGCTATGGACATGGGGAAAACCTTGGCGTGTGCGAGAAGAATGGGCAGAATCCATTTTTACATAAGTCATTTGTGCCTGCCCGGACTGCGCATGGAATATAAAACCTGGATGTGTTTAGTATGTGGCTTCATCTATGACGAGAGCCAAGGCTTGCCCGATGAAGGTATCGCGCCCGGAACGCTTTGGCAGGATGTGCCAGTGAACTGGACTTGTCCTGAATGCGGGGCGCGCAAGGAAGATTTTGAGATGCTGGTGATTTAACCTGCATCAAATGGGTGAAGACCTATGGGTGAAGACACATGGTTGAAGACGCATGGGTGAAGCCTGGTTTCAGCGCTTCAACCATCTGATTTTCCGATCTGCGGTGTGGTGGAGGGCAAAAAAATGAAAAATCGTTGGTTCGTAACCGTGCTCGCGGCCTTGCTGGCTTTCAATGTCCGGGCGGCTGATCTGGTTCTGGATGTGACCCTGGACTACGACCAGAATCGCGATCACCTGGCTACCCAGACCGCCTTCAAGGATCTGGCCAAGCATCTTTCCGGAGCCATTGGGCAGCCGGTCAAGATGGTCATGACCCAGAATGCCGAACGCGTTGGCGAACGCATCCGCACCGGCAGTTATTCCATTTTGCTGGCGCCATCTCAGTTGATCGGTCTCGCGATGCGCAGTGGTTACAGCCCCATCGTCAAGACCAAGCAGAATCCGCGAGTCATGCTGTTGGCGACCAAATCCTCGAATGTGAAGAATTTCGAATCTGCGCGCGGCAAGCGGATTGCGTTGCCGCACCGTGAGTCGCTGGTGAGTTTTCTGGTCAACGGCGAGATGAATGCGCGAGGTTTCTCCGCCAAACAGTACTTCGGCCAGGTCAACTACATGAATCAATATGCCGCGGCGCTTTACGCCATGGAAATTGGCCAGGCGGATCTGGTGGCGGCGAAGGAAGATGTCGCCAATGACTGGATGTTGCGACGCAGAGATATCGTGCGAGTGCACACCTTCCCCAACGTGCCGGCTGCCGGCGTTGCGGTGAACGACAAACTCGGAGACGCGATCAAAGACAAGCTGCGCGTGGCGTTTACCAGCATCGACAAGGATCTCGAAGCCCGCCTGATACGGGCCCATATGAGTGCGTTCAATACAGCCAGCAAAGCGGATTTCGAATATGTTTCGACGCGGGGTTTCTACACCCCGGAAATTTCCCCCGGCGTTACCATTCCGACCGCGCAACAGGTCAAGCAACTGCTCGGACAAGGCGTCAAGTTGTTTGATGTCAGGCCGCAGGCGCATTATCGCGAGGCGCATATTGCCGGCGCGGTCAACGTCACCTATCAAATGAACAGTCCGAAGGATGTCGAGTACGATGATTCGGTCGATGCTTTCGATATGTCCAAGCTGCCCGCAGACAAGAAAACCCCGATCATTTTTCAATGCAATGGCGCCGAGTGCTGGTACAGCTACAAGGCCGCCCGCTATGCGTTGAAGCGTGGCTACACCAAGGTTTACTGGTTCCGCTCCGGATTGCCGGCCTGGAAAGAGGCGGGCTATCCAGTGCGCAAGGGCAGCTGATCTGGAAGCGGCATGCATGCAATGAACACGCCCTGCCTTGGCAAAATTTTCGCTAGCCGCAATGTCCCGCGCGGGGATCGGGTAAATTCGAGAAATATCCCGTCTTGGCGCGGGTAAACAAACAGGATGCAAGGAGGCGGTTTGAATACTTCGACTACCGACGCCAGTGACTTGGCTGGTGCCAGAGTGATGGTGATTGATGACAGCAATACGATTCGTCGCAGCGCCGAAATCTTTTTGCTCAAGGCGGGGTGCGAAGTCATTCTGGCCGAGGATGGTTTCGATGCGCTGGCCAAGATTACCGACCATCAACCGGAAGTGATTTTTGTCGACATCATGATGCCGCGCCTGGATGGCTATCAGACTTGTGCGTTGATCAAGAAGAATCCTCGCTTGCGCGAGATTCCCGTGATCATGCTGTCCAGCAAGGATGGGCTGTTCGATCGCGCCCGCGGTCGTCTGGTCGGCTCTGATGAATACCTCACCAAGCCCTTCACCAAAGACACGCTGTTGGAAGCGGTTCGGCGTCATCGTCCGCAAATCAGCTGAGCCAACGTTCAGGAATATCCATGCCTGTAAAAAAAGTGTTGATCGTTGATGATTCGCCCACCGAGCGTTTTTATCTCACCGACGTGCTACGCAAGAATGGTTACGAGGTGATTACGGCGGATAGCGGCGAACATGGGATCGCTGTCGCCAAGATGGAAAAACCGGATTTGATCCTGATGGATGTCGTGATGCCGGGTCTGAATGGATTCCAGGCCACGCGCCAGCTTTCACGCAATCCGGAAACCCAGTCGATACCGGTCATCATGTGCACCACCAAAGGCCAGGAAACCGATCGCGTCTGGGGAATGCGCCAAGGCGCCATCGACTATCTGGTGAAGCCGGTGGTGGCGGAAGAATTGATCACCAAGGTGAAGGCGCTGGGCTGATGCAAGAGAAACCAAGCCTGCGGGAATTCCAGTCTCAGCTGGCTGAAAAGCTGAAGCTGTCAGAAGTATCACGCGTTGTCTCAAAGCTGGGTTTCATTGCCGGTGGTCGCCACTGGCTGGTTGACCTGGATCAGGTGAATGAAGTGGTCACCGTATCCGGTCTGACCGAGGCCCCCTGGGTTCAACCGTGGTTTGTTGGCGTCGCCAGTGTTCGCGGCGTGCTCTATGGCTGTATCGACCTGGCTGCTTTCATGGGCCTGGCCGAGCCGATGCCGGCGGGCGAGTCGCGTTTGCTGTTGCTGCATCCACGTTTTGGTCTGAATGCGGCTTTGCGGATTGATCGCCCGTTGGGATTGCGGGTGTTGGCCGGTCTGCAACCCGAGCCGCTGTTGCCGGATGCCGATGCCTGGCTGATTGCGCGCTGGCGAGATGCCGATGGGCAGTTGTGGGACGAAATCAGTATGCAGACGCTAGCCGCGACGCCGGCTTTTCTGGATGTGGGAGTGTCGTAATGGCGTCTGCATTCAGCGCTGACAAAGTTCGGCTGTTGGTTTGTCTATCGGTTCGCCCATTGATTGAGCAGGGCGATGCTTATTTCACAGGGGTAGCGCAATGGCAATGAGCAAGCCGGGCAATGTTTTCGGTAAATTATTCCATCGGGTGTCGGGCAAAGTCGCATCGGGTAGTTCGGGGAGTGGAAAAAAGCCCCAGCGCTGGCAGTCGCTTGATCCTGAGCAGTTTCCCCTGCTGAAGTGGGTCAAACCCGAGAGCCGCCAACCGGTGCTGGTCGCCACGTTGCTGGTTTCGCTGTTACTGGCCGCGGCATTGCTGATCTGGAACACGATTCAGGTCGGTAACCGCTCCGAGTACATCGAGATTGCAACCCGTCTGCAAATGTTGTCGCAGCGCTATACCAAGACTGCGCAGCAAGCGGTGCTGGGAAACAAGTTTGCCTTTGGCCAACTGGATGACAGCCGCAAGGCCTTCGCCGAGGGTCTCAATACCCTGATCGACGGCGGCGCCGGGGTGCCTTCGTCGCCAGGCTCGATTCAGGTTGATTTGGCCGAGTTGAAAAAGCGCTGGGATACGTCAAAAAAGAACATCCAGTATCTGGTCGAGCAACAGACCATGCTGGTCGAATTGGCGCAGGCTCTGAATGAAATCAACCAGCGCAACAACGAGTTGCTTGATTTGACCGAACAGGTGGTTGCACTGTTGCCGGCTGCTTCGAAAAAGCAACTCGCTTTCGCCAACCAGCAAGCCTTGTGGACGCAACGGATGGCAAAAAACGCCAACACTTTGTTGTCGTCCGATGTGATCAATCCTGAAACCGCGTTCCAGCTCGGCCAGGATTTGATGACTTTCCGGGAGGTGCTCGACGCCTTGCTCAACAGCAGCGCCAATTTGGGTGTTCTAGCGATTGAGGATCCGGATGCGCGGGAAAAATTGCTTGAACTGGCAGAAGTGTTCACGCGCTTTGAAACGCAGACCAACCAGATTCTCAAGCGCATGCCGCAGCTGGTTGAAGCGAAGCGCGCGGCACGTGAAATTTTCGACGAATCAGAACAATTGCTGACCTTGACCCAGGGTGTCACCGAGCGCTATCAAGGTCTCGGCAGCGCCCAGTATCTGGTCCTGGCGGTGACTTTCGGTACCCTGGCACTGATTTCCTTGTTGTTGCTTGGCCTGCTCAACGTGCGCACGGCGCAGCGGCGCGCGGAAGAAGCGGCGCAAGAAAACCAGCGCAACCAGGACGCCATTTTGCGTTTGCTGAATGAAATGGGCGATCTGGCGGAAGGTGATCTGACTGTGCAGGCGACGGTGACGGAAGACATTACCGGTGCCATTGCCGACTCGGTGAATTACGCGATTGAAGAATTGCGGACACTGGTGCAGGGCATCAACCGCGCTTCCTTGCAGGTTACGCAGACCACTTCCGAGGCGCGTGCCAGTTCCGAGCAGCTGCTTACCGCCGCTGAACAACAAGCCAAGCAGATTGGGGAAACCACGACTGCGGTGACTCAGATGTCGAACTCCATCGTGCAGGTATCGCAAAACGCGGCCGAGTCGGCGCGGGTGGCGAATCAATCGCTGGATACCGCCCGCCGCGGCGGCGATTCGGTGCGAGGTGCCATTGCCGGCATGAATGCGATCCGCGACCAGATTCAGGAAACCTCGAAACGGATCAAGCGTCTGGGCGAGTCATCGCAGGAAATCGGCGAAATTGTCGACCTGATCTCGGACATTACCGAACAGACCAATATCCTGGCGCTCAACGCCGCGATTCAAGCCGCAGCGGCGGGCGATGCCGGACGTGGTTTCAGCGTCGTGGCGGAAGAAGTACAACGTCTGGCGGAGCGCTCCGCCAAAGCGACGCGACGCATCGGCGCCATCGTCAAAACCATTCAGAGCGATACCCAGGATGCGGTCAACGCGATGGAATCTTCGACCCAGGGTGTGGTGGAAGGTACGGTGCGTTCCGATGCGGCGGGCAATTCCCTGGCCGAAATCGAGTCCGTCTCCGACCAACTGGCCGGGCTGATTCAGAACATTTCCGAGGCCACACAAGCGCAAGCCAGCACCGCCGAGCGGATCGCCAACAACATGCAGCGGATTCTCGAAGTGTCCGGTCAGGCTTCTGCCGCCGCGCGCGGCAGCGCCAGTTCGATTGGCGAATTGGCGGTGCTGTCGAATGAACTGAAAGTGTCCGTATCCGGCTTCAAGCTCTAGCCGGCTGCACTGAATGTGGCGAGAAACAGGCTGTGTTCGCTCAAACGCAAACCCACGCAAACCCGCAAAACCCTATTACACGCAGGATGAATCAACATGAGCGCTGAGACGGAATTTGATCTAGGTTCGCTCACCTGGGTAAAAGGTGAGCTCGATAACGCACTCGACGCGGCGCGAAATGCGCTGGCCGACTGGAATGGTGAGGACAGCAACCCGCTCAAAGCGGCTGCGGCGCATCTGCACCAGGTCTATGGCGCGCTCCAGATCGTTGATTTACAGGGCGTGTCGCAAGTCGCCGGTGAAACGGATCGCTTGTTGTCCGAAATGGTGGCGCGGGAGGAGTTGCGCAACCAGGATTCGTGCGACATCGTGTTGCGCGCGATTGTCGCGTTAAAGGGTTATCTCGATGCCTTGATGGCGGGGGCGCCGCATATCGAGTTGCGCCTGGCCGCGACCCTGAATGAGTTGATGGCGCGTCGGGGGGCTGCGGCGCCGGCGCCAAGCGAGTTGTTCTATCCCGATACCAGCGTGCGTGCGCCGCGTCAGACCCCGGAATTGGTGCTCGACGACGAAGCCCGTAGCCGCGCCCTGCGCACCTCGCGTCTGCAGTATCAGAAGGGACTCCTCGCTTTCCTGCAGAACAAGGATCCGCTGGCTGGCTTGCAGAAGATGCAGGATGCCATCGGCATGGTTGAAAAGCTGTCGCAAGGGGCGGCGCAATACACCTTCTGGTGGACCGCAGCCGGTCTGATGGAAGCGTTGCGGCGCGGCGGTGTGCCAACTGATTTCTGGCTCAAGCGGCTGTGCGGCCGCATCGATATTCAGATGCGGCGGCTGATGGATGGCTCGCGTCAACTGGCTGATCGACTGTTCCGCGATGTGTTGTATTACGTCGCCAAGGATGCCGCGCCCAAGGGCCGCAATGAACAGGCCAAGACACTCTTCGAGTTGGCGCGGTTCTTCCCGGCCGAGGAAAGCAGCGCGGATGTATCGGCGCGGGCTTTGCTCGCTTCACTGCGGGAAAACCTGGCCAGCGCCAAGGA
The DNA here is from genome assembly GCA_964623355.1 of uncultured Thiobacillus sp. GTDB lineage: Bacteria > Pseudomonadota > Gammaproteobacteria > Burkholderiales > Thiobacillaceae > PFJX01. The sequence goes on from CAZUSF010000083.1 coordinate 7,437, forward strand.
TCATTGGATTCGTTATTGCGCCGGTCATGGCGACAGCCTGCCGCCGTTCCAGCAAGCCGCGCTGGCGGTATTCGAGGCGGCGACGCATTTGCCCAACCCGAACATGCAGGCTTTGACCCGCATCGTTCAGGCAGTGGCGAAACGTTTGCCAGGCGAAGCCGATGCGACCCACAACGAGGCGCTGCAACTGGAAATGGCGACCGCGCTGTTGCTGGCGCAGAACGCCTCCGAGCATTACAGCGTACTGGGGCAGGAATTTGCCGACCAGGCTCATACCCAGTCCATGCGCCTGCAAGCCTCGATCGATCCCGAGTTTGATGTCACGCAGATTCCTGAAGTGGCAATGCTGGATGAAATCTCCCGCACGGCGCAGGAAAAACTGGTGGTGGCGCAGGTTACGCAGGAAGTCCAGGCCAACCTCAACCAGGTCGAGGAAGTGCTCGATCGCTTCTTCCGCAATGCCACCGACCGCGCCGGCATGCCGATGCTGCCCAATTTGCTGAAGCAGATTCTGGGCGCATTCAATATTCTGCAACTCGATGTCGCCAGCGATCTGGTGCGCGAAACCATCCGCCGCATCGAACATTTCACCGCGGCGGATATGCCCGGAGAAGTCAATTACATCACGCCGGAAAACCTCAACTGGGTGGCGGAAGCGCTGTCCACTTTGGGTATTTATCTGGAAGCGATGCGACATGGTCGCGACGACACCAAGACCTTGACCCGTTTGCTGGCGCAGCCGGAAGTGGTGATCAAGCCGGAAGTTTCGGTCGAAAGCCAGATTCAGGCCGATACCGACCGCATCAAGGAGTCGGTGCAACAGTGGGCCGCCGAAGGTGGCGGCGAGCAGGCGCGCGTGGCGCTGAAAGCGGAGCTGGACCAGCTGGCGACCGATGCTGATCTGGTTGGCAATGCCGAGTTGCGCAGTCAGGCTGATGCGGCGATGAAGGCGCTGGCGGCAGCTCCGAAGACAGAAGCGATGGCGGCGCCGGCTCAGGCCGTGCTCGAAGCGATCCAGAACATCGGCACAAGCGCGCTGGAAGCGCCGGCGCCGAGCGCGGAAGCCATGCGCCTGGCCGCTGCCTCGGATGAGGATGTTGATCTGGAAATGCTCAGCACATTCATCGAAGAAGCGCAGGAAGTGCTCGGCAATATCATCGCCCAGGTCATGCGGCTGAATGTCAGTCCTTATGACGCGGAAGCGTTTACCTCGATCCGGCGCAGTTTCCACACCCTCAAGGGCAGCGGCCGTATGGTCGGATTGACCGATCTGGCGGAACCCGCCTGGGAAATCGAGCAGACACTGAATAACTGGCTGCGCGACGAAAAAGTGCCCAATTCGGAAATGCTGAATTTCCTCGAATCGGCCGCTCAGGTTTTCTCGGTTTGGGTCGGTGAACTGGAAGAGCAAGGCAAGGCGCGCGTCGAGTCCTCCGCCTTGATCAATGGCGCACGCAAACTGCGCGGTGAGACGGCCACGGTCAGCGCGCCGGAGAGTCCACCCCCAAAGCCTGAAGCCGGCGTTGAGGCTGAGTCAGGTCCAATTGCCGGCGAGAATTTTGGCCAAAACGCAGACCAAAGCGCAGAGCAGAAAGCGGACCAGAAAGCAGACCTCGACGAATCCGCTGAGCCCGACGATCTGCCGGCAATTGAGCCGCCCGCGTTGGAAATGCGCGAAGCACCGGTTGCGGAAGAGAATGCAATGCCTTCCGACGAGGTGGACATCGAAGGCCATCGTTTGCCAGCCGAGTTGTTCGAGATATTTACCGATG
>CAZUSF010000084.1:0-4838 GCA_964623355.1 uncultured Thiobacillus sp.
ACCTGGTCAGCACGGTGACCGGCCGGCTGGCGCCGGATTGCGATGCGATTGATCTGCTGCGCGCGGCGTTTCCGGGTGGTTCGATCACTGGCGCGCCAAAATTGCGCGCGATGCAGATCATTGAGGAACTCGAATCGCACCGGCGCGGGATTTATTGCGGCGCGATCGGTTGGCTGGGTTTCAATGGCGACATGGACAGCAATATCGCCATTCGCACGCTGGTCAGCGCACAGGATGAACTCCATTTCTGGGCTGGTGGCGGCATTGTTGCCGACTCGCAAGTCGATGCCGAGTTACAGGAATGCTTCGACAAGGCGGCTGCCTTGCTGCGTTGGGCAGGTTCTTTTGGTGGTGCGTTTCACCCTTTGATCAACAGGAAAGACTGACATGCTGCAATGGCTCCTGGGTTTGTTCACTTCTTCTGCAAGCAAGACCGCCAGCAGGCAGGTCGATCAGGATGCCGCTGGCGAACCGCCGCCGCCACCTTTCCTGCGGCGTGAATCGATGCTGGACAACCATCAGCAAGTCGCCGCTTATGTGTTCAGTGTGGAAACGCCCGCCGCCATGCAGGCGCATGCCTGGCAGGCCTCGACGCGAAAGTTTTTCGACAGCGTGCTGATTGATCACTTTGTCAGCGACAAGCTGGCCGAGGTGCTGGACAAGCGGCTGGCGTTTCTGCCGCTGAGTCCGGCTGGCCTCGAATATCCCAGGCTGGATCAGCTGCCACGCGAGAATCTGGTGATCGAGTTTGATCCGCCACCGGGCGCTGAATACGATCGGCCTGCCGTGCTGGCGAGGCTGATTGCGCTGCATGACCGCGGTTTTCGACTCTGCTGCGGCCATGCTCTGGCTGAGCAGGGGCTGCCGGAAGCGCTGGATATTGCTCAGTTCATCAATCTGGGTGATGTCACTAACCAGTCGCCGCCCGATCTGTTGGCGCGCTGCCGCCTGCTGGCGACGCGTTACCCGGAGAGCCGGCTGGTGGCGCGCAACATCGATTCCATCGAGCTTTACCAGGCTTGCCAGCAGATGGGGATTCATTTGTTCCAGGGCCGTTTCCTGACTCACCGAGGCGCCCGCAGCGGCAGCAAGATCGCGACTTATCGGATGGTGGTGATCGATCTGCTCAACGCGATCAAGCGCCAGGCCGATTTCGAAGAACTCGCCGGTATCGCCTGGCGCGATCCGACACTGGCTTACCGGTTGTTGCGGTTCGTCAATTCCGCTGCAATGGGCTTGCGCGAAAAGATCGATCGCCTGAAAACCGCCATGGTCTATGTCGGCCGGGATGAGTTGTACCGTTGGCTGACCTTGCTGTTGTTCAGCAGCAAGAAGCCCGACCACCTGGACAATGCGCTGCGCGAAAACGCGCTGGTGCGCGCCAAGCTGGCGGAACAACTGGCAGCCGGACGGATGCCGCCCAAGGAGCGCGACGAGGCTTTTGTCGTCGGCATCCTGTCGGTCATCGATGCCTTGCTGGAAATGCCGATGCAGGAAGCGCTGGCTCAGTTGTCATTGCCCGCCGCCGTGGCGGAAGCCCTGCTGCATCGGCAGGGCAAATATGCGCCCTACCTGAAGCTGGCGATTGCCTGCGAAGAGAGCGATCAGGCGACGATCAAGTCTCTCGCCGACGAATTGGGCATGGATGCGTTCATGGTCAACCAGCGCCACATCGAAGCGTTGACCTGGGCGATGAGCTTCAGCGAGGCGCTGGAAGAATCGCATCGGGGCGAGTGAAACCTGGCGGCTAACAGGGTGTCGTTAAACCACCCGATTGCGTTCTTCGCCGCGCACAAACGCTTCGATGTTGTCGATCAACTGATCCGCCAGCGCCTGCATGGCTTCGCGGCTCGACCAGGCGACGTGGGGCGTGAGCAGGAAGTTGGGCAGGTTCAACGCCAATAGCGGATTGCCCTGGCTGGGCGGTTCCACCGACAGCACATCGAACCCGGCGCCGGCGATGCGGCGGGTTTTCAGCGCCGAGACCAGGGCGGCTTCATCGACGACACCGCCGCGCGCGGTGTTGATCAGCACGGCATTGCGTTTCATCAGGCCGAATTCACGCGTACCGATCAAGCCCAGCGTGTCTTCGGTCAGCGGCGTGTGCAGGCTGATCTGGTCGGCGCGGGCGAGGACTTCGTCGAACGCGACGCGGCCGGGGCGAACTTCCGCCGCGCCTTTGCGTTCCGCGATCAACACCTGCATGCCGAAGGCGTGCGCCAGGCGTTCGACGCCGACGCCGACATTGCCGTAGCCGATCAGTCCCAGCGTCGAGCCATGCAGGTCGTGGATTTCGTGGTCGAACAGGCAGAACTGTTCCGCCTTTTGCCAGGCGTCGTTTTGCAGCGATACGCGCCAGGCCAGCAGGTTGCGGCGCAGCGCCAGCAACAGCATGAAGACATGTTCCGGTACGGTATGTTGGGCATAGCCGCGGATATTGCATACCGCGACGCCGCGTTCACGGCAGGCTTCCAGATCAACGTTATTGGTGCCGGTGGCGGCCACAGCGACCAGACGCAGCTTGGGGCAGGCTTCCAGCACGGCGCGGGTGATCGGCACCTTGTTGGTGATCGCAATGGTGGCGCGCCAAAGCTGGTCGGCGACGGCTTCCGGCGTGCAGCTTGGCTGTTCCACCCAGGCATGATCGAAATCCGGAATACGCAACTCCGCGTTCAGGCTGGCGCGGTCGAGAAAGACGATGTATTCCTTGGTGATCATCTGGATTGGCCGTTAAGTTGTTGAATCACTTGGATAAGTGCTGATGAATCGAGTTCGCCATCGCCGCCGCCCACCAGCGCATTCATCATCTGGGCTGCCAGCGCGGCGGTGGGCAGGGCCAGGCCGGCTTGCTGCGCTTCGGCGAGCACGATGCCGAGGTCTTTCTGATGCAGCCTGGCTTTGAAGCCGGGTTTGAATTGGCGATCCAGCATGCGCTGGCCGTGAATTTCCAGAATCTTGCTGTAGGCCGAACCGCCGAGCAGCGCCTGCCGCACCTTGCCGGCATCAACGCCCTGGCGCGCGGCGAAGGTCAGCGCTTCGGCAACGCCAAGCAAAGCGGCGGAAACGACGATCTGATTGCACGCCTTGGCAACCTGGCCGGCGCCGCTGTCACCGACATGCACGATGTTGCCGCCAATCACCTGCAACAATGGCAGCACGCGCTGAAAGGCGGCTTCCGGTCCGCCCGCCATGATCGCCAGCGTGCCGGCGATGGCGCCGGCTTCGCCACCGGAGACCGGCGCGTCGATCAGGTCGATGCCGCGTTCGGCCAGTCGGCTGGCGACTTGTCGCGTGAAAGTCGGCGACGTGGTGCCCATGTCAACCACGATGCTGCCCGTCCGTAAGCCCGCCGCAGCTCCTTCCTTGTTGAACAGCACGGCTTCCAGCGCGGTATCGTCGGCGACGTTGATGAACAGGATTTCGCTCGCCTGCGCCAGCGCGAAGGGCGAAGCCAGAACTGTTGCACCGGCTGCTTGCAACGGCGCGCTTTGCGCCGGGTTGCGCGCGAAGACGCCGAGCGCATGGCCGGCTTTGCGCAGATTCAGCGCCATGGGTTGGCCCATGACGCCGAGACCGATGAATCCAAGTGAGTCCATACGTGTTTCCGAGAAAAAGTTAACGCCCCAGCAGCGCAATCCAGATTGGCAACGTGACCAGAAACACCAGGCTGGTCCAGCTGGCGGTCAGGGCGGCGGCGCGCACATCGAGTTTGAAGCGGTCGGCGAAACTGGCTGCCATCAGCATGGTTGGCATGGCGACTTCGATAATCGCGGCAGTCTGTGCCGGGCGTAGTTCGCCGAACAGGCCGCGCGCAAAAAAATAGACCAGCAGCGGCGCGACCATCAATTTCACCGCGACGGCGGCTAGCACTGCGCGGCTGGGTTTCAGCGCGCCCCAGGGAATCGACAGGCCGAGGGTGAACAACATCACCGGAATGGTGGCCTGACCAATGAATTTGGCCGCCTTGATCAGCGGCTCGACGTCGATGCCGGCGAGATTCACCGCGAAGCCGAGGACGAAACCCCAGATCGGCGGAAGCGACAGCATGGTGCGCAGCAGACTTTGGCCCTGACCGCCTTCCTGGCCGAGGCGGGTGGCGATCCAGACGCCGAAGGTCCAGACCAGCGGCGTCGAGGCCAGCACATCGGCGAAAGCGGCGTAACTGCCGCCAATGTCGCCATACAGGAAGGTCAGCGTCGGATAGCCCATGAACAGCACATTGCCGAAGGTGCCGCCGAGCAGGATGGCGGCGCGTGTCTGGCGGCTCAGATTGCGGCCGATGCGGCTATGCCAGAGCAGTGGGTAGAGCAGCGCAAAACTGATCAGAATGCCGGTCAGTGTGAGAAACGGCACGGTCAGCATTTCGCGGCTGATTTCCGCCTGCGCCGATAGGGCGAACAGTAGCGGCGGCGCGAAGACGTCGATCACCAGCCGGTTCAGGTTGATGCGCAGCGGTTCGGCGGGAAACTGCGGCCGGTATCTGACCCAGAGTCCGCCAGCGGCGACCAGCAAGGCAATCGGCAGCCAGACCTGAAGCAGCAGTTGAAGCAGGAAATCAGCGTTCATGACGGGCGAGTGGACTTAAGGGCGGCTTGCGGGTGAGTGGGCGGGAATTCAGCCCAGGCGGGTCAGTTCGGCCGCGAACTCGAAAAAGCCGTTCGGATGCCCAACCCGACCGGGCTCACCCGCCGGCCATTGCCAGCGTGTGGATGGAAACAGCGTTCGCATCTCCGGCACGGCGCAGTGGTAGGGCGGGCCGCCGGCGCGTTCGGTCTGCATGAACAGTGCGAACAGTTGGCCGCCCGGACGCAGCCAGGCAAAAAGTTGTTGTTCGTAAG
>CAZUSF010000084.1:4938-9082 GCA_964623355.1 uncultured Thiobacillus sp.
AGGGCTGGGCTGACCGCACCGCGATCCCAGGGGATGGCTTTGGCGCGGTATTTTTCTTCCCAGTGGCTCACGATAAATGACAGATTCGGCGTGATTTATTGCCAAGGCTTGCTCAGCCAGGGGTTGTAGGGCTGGTCCTTGATCGGCGGCGGCGTCAGCGCGTCTTTCAGCCTTTTCTTCAGGCTGTTTTTCAGGTCTTGTTCCAACTGCTTGATCAAGTTGTCCATGTAATGGTCGCTTTCCCTCTTCAAGCGCACCAGCAGGATTTCAAGCTTGAAAGACAGGTCCGGCGGCAGGTTGACTTCTTCGTCCTTGAATGAGGCGATTACCGATTCCTTCATGTACTGGAACAACAGGTCGAGTTCATCTTCGGTGAAGTAGTTGCGCAGCGAGCGGCCAAGATCGGACAGCGTCGGCGCGGCGGGTGGTGCGACATTTTCCGGTTCAGCTCTTTCAGGTTCGACATTTTCCGGCGCTTCAGGCTGTGTTGCCGGGGCGGGTTCAACAACCTGCGCTGGTTCAACCTTGGGGATCGGTTGGGAAAGATCAGGCGTAGCAGCTTGTGCGCTCTGTGGCAGCGGCACGGCCATGCCATTGCTGGCTGGGAATTGCGCCAGGGCGGGTAGGGTGATGCAGGCAATCAACGATGCCAGCAGCAGTTGGGGAAGTCGTGGTGTTAAGCGGGTCATAGGGTTCACACAAAGATTCAAACAAGGGTTAAAACAAAATGTTCCGCATAGTGTTGCAGCTGGATGGTAGCAAGCCAGGTTGGCTTGCGTGCCAGTAGTTGACAGGATGTAGTTACAAATAACGAAACTTCAAGCCGTCCATTCGTCTACGCCTGATGCTGCACTCAAGTCTTGGTTCTTGTCTCTGGCAGCGGCGCCAGCAAGGCGCGCAGATCGGATTCGCCGAATTTGCTGAGCGCGGCGGCGTCCTCGCTCAATACACCGGCGGCAAGTTCGGCTTTCTTTTCCTGCAAGGCGAGGATTTTTTCCTCGATGCTGCCGGCGACCACCAGTTTGTAGACGAATACCTTGTTCTTCTGGCCGATGCGGTGGGCGCGGTCGGTGGCCTGGTTTTCCACTGCTGGGTTCCACCACGGGTCGTAGTGGATGACGGTGTCGGCGGCGGTCAGGTTGAGGCCGACGCCGCCGGCCTTCAGGCTGATCAGGAAGATCGGCACGCCGTCGTCCTGGAAGCGGCGGATGACGCCTTCCCGGTCCTGCGTGTTGCCGGTGAGCATGACATAACCCAGGCCGAGCTTGACCAGTTCCTGTTCGATCAGGTCGAGCATCGAGGTGAATTGCGAGAACACCAGGACGCGACGGCCTTCGTCGACCAGTTCCGGCAGCATGTCCATCAATTGATCAAGCTTGGCGCGTTCCTTGACGCCTTTTGCGCTGTCGAGCTTGACCAGGCGCGGGTCGCAGCAGACCTGGCGCAGTTTCAGCAGGGCGTCGAGGATGACGATGTGGCTGCGCGCGAAGCCTTTGTCGGCAATCGCTTCGCGTACCTTCGCATCCATCGCGCTGCGCACGGTTTCGTAAAGATCGCGCTGGCCGCCGTCGAGTTCGACGCTGCGCACGATGATCGTTTTTTCCGGCAATTCCTTCGCCACATCTTCCTTGCGCCGACGCAGGATGAACGGCCGCACGCGCGCCGCCAACAGATCGCGGCGGCCGCTGTCGCCATGTTTCTCGATCGGTGAGCGCCAGGTCCGGGTGAACGATTTCTGGTCGGCCAGGAAACCCGGCAGCAGGAAATCGAACTGCGCCCAGAGTTCGCCGAGATGGTTTTCCAAGGGCGTGCCGGTCAGGCACAAACGGTGCCGGGCCTTCAGTTTTCGCACCACCTGGGCGGCGTGGCTGGCGGCGTTCTTCACGGTCTGCGCTTCGTCCAGAATCAGCAGGTGATATTCCTGCGCCGACAGCACTTCTTCGTCCCGCCAGAGCAGAGGATAGGTGGTCAGCACGATGTCATGTTCGGCGATCTGGTCGAACCGTTCGGCGCGTTCCTTGCCGTGCAGCGACAGCACGCGCAGCGCCGGTGCAAAGCGCTCCGCCTCGCGCTTCCAGTTGAAGATCAACGAGGTAGGCAGAATCACCAGACAAGGTTTATCCATTCGCCCAGCTTCTTTTTCCAGCAGCAGATGCGCCAGTGCTTGTGCGGTTTTCCCCAAACCCATGTCATCGGCCAGGATGCCGGCAAGCTTGTGTTCGCGCAGGTATTGCAGCCAGGCCAGGCCTTCCAGTTGATACGGGCGCAGGGTCAGCGCGAAGCCGGCGGGCGGCTCGGCGGGCTTGATGCCGTCGCTGTGTTGCAGGTCTTTCGCCATCTGGCTGACCGCATCGGCGCCCTTGAACTGCCAGCGCTGCATGTCAGCCAGGCTCGCCGCCATCGCAGCCAGACGCGGCGCATCGAGTTTGGATAAACGTAATTCGCCATCGCCAGGCGGCTTGTCGAACAGGTCGATCAAGGTCAGCGCCAACGGCTTGATGCGCCCGGCCGGCACGCGCAGACGCGAGCCGGAAGGTGTGGTCAGGATTACCGACGACTTGTCGGACATGGCCTTTACCTTGGACGCATCCAGCCAGCGCGCATCGCTGTGGAACAGGTCATACAGCAACGGCGCCAGCGGCAGCCGCTGGCCCTGCACCATGACGCCCATGGTCAGGTTGAACCAGCCGCCGGCATCTTCGCTGAGTTCGGCGTCCCAGTCTTCGGCTTCCAGCACCAGATGCCGGAACGCGGCGGCAACCTGAATTTGCCAGCCGGCGTCGCGCAGCCTGGGCAGATGCTCGGACATGAACTCCGGCCAGTGGCCCGGGCTTTCCAGACCATAAATGTTCGGTGGACGTGGCCGGCTGGCGAACAGCGTGTTGGCCGGCACATGCGCGATGCCGTGGCTTTCCAGGTCTTGCAGCCAGCGTTTTTCCGCCGCCGGGTGGCGCTTGATGCGCACCGTTTCGCCGCTGGTCGTGGTCACATATTCCTGTTTGCTGTTGGCTTCGACGCGCACGTCTTCGTACTGGAACGCCGGCAACAGGTAGTCGAATTTGCGTTCGCTGTAGCTGTAGCGGCGGTAGCGGCCGACATCCAGTACGTCGATCGTATCGAGGCTGAGGATCGGCGCTGGCGCGGCGTCGATGATGCGTAGCTCGGGCGCCTCCGGGGCCGGCAGTTGCGGCGCCAGTTCAGCCAGCGTGCTGGCCACCAGCGGCACTTCCGCCTTGTTCAGCGCCGGCATGGCGAGAATTTGCGCCACCTGGCTGGCCGGGAAATCGAGCTGCAGCAGTCCGATCTGCAGCCGCTCGCTGTCCAGATACCAGATGTCGTCGAGCGGAATGGTGGCGTCGATGCGGGGCTCGGATTGCAACTCCGGCAGCACGCTGCCGTCCTGTTCGTAACGCCAGTTCAATTTGGCCGGTCGTGGTTCGCCCAGGCCGAACGGCTGCAGTCCATGCTGGTCGGCAAGCAAGCGACCACTGCTCAGCATGAAGTTCAGGCTTTCCTCGCCGGCGCGGCCGCGCAACGGAAAGTCGAGCGTATAGCGTGCTTTCGAACGGTGCGCCCAGAGCAGGCGCAGGATCACCAGATCATCTTCATTGATGAACTTGGGCGGCTGGATCAGCGCGCGTTCGACGTTGTTCCAGTCGGTCAGCGTGCCACTCGGCATGCCCTGTTCATCGCGGCGCGCTTTGACGAACTGCACCGACCAGTCGCGACCACTGTTCCAGGCGGAATACAGCACATAGAACAAGGCTTCGCGCGCGGCGCTGGCTTTCCCCGGCTTCTTGCCGGCTTTCTTCGCCTCCGGCAGTTGCAGCGATTCGCGGAACGTATCGAGCCAATCCAGCACATCGGTGCGCACCTTCGGCTGCGCCTTGCCCTGATCGAGCAGATGCAGCATCACCGCCGCCGCGTGCTTGCACATCCAGCCGACCGGACAACTGCAGCCGGCGACCGCGCGCGGCTGGCCCTGCTTGTCGACATCAAGGCCGATCGCGACGCGATACGGAAACGGTCCGTTGCCCTGCACGCTGGCGGTGATCCGCGGCGGTTTCACCTCCAGATGACTGACCGCGTCGAGATAACCCTGTGCTTTGGCAATTTCATGTTCACCGAACCAGCGGGTGACATC
>CAZUSF010000085.1:0-1389 GCA_964623355.1 uncultured Thiobacillus sp.
GTGCGCAGCCAGCCGCGCCAGCCGATCTGTTCGCTCATCCAGCGTTCCAGGAACGGTTTGGCGGTGGACCAGAGGTCGAGTTCCGGGTCGAGTTGGCGGCCGAGGCCTTCGATGTTGAGCAGGGTTTTTTGCAGCATGACCAGTTGCGGCTGGATTTCCATGCCGAAGCGGCGCGAGGTCTGGAACAGACGCAGCAGGACTTTGCCGAAGGCGATTTCCTTCAGCGGCCGGTCGAATACTGGTTCGCAAACGGCGCGGATAGCGGCTTCGAATTCGTCGGCGCGGGTTTCCGCCGGCACCCAGCCGGCGTCGAGGTGGGCGCGCGCGACTTTCTTGTAATCGCGCTGGAAGAAGGCGAGGAAGTTCTGCGCCAGATAGCTTTTGTCGCTTTCGTTGAGCGTGCCCATGATGCCGAAATCGAGCGCAATGTACTTGCCCTGGTCGGTCACCAGCACGTTGCCGGGGTGCATGTCGGCGTGGAAAAAGCCGTCGCGAAACACCTGGGTGAAGAAGATTTCGACGCCGGCGCGCGCCAGCTTCGGGACATCGACGCCGCGCCGGCGCAGTTCGTCGAGCTGGGAAATCGGCAGGCCGTTCATCCAGGTCATCACCATGACTTCCGACGTGCAGTAGTCCCATTCCACCTGCGGTACGGCGAGCAGTGTCGAGTCGGCGAAATTGCGGTGCAGTTGCGAGCAGTTGGCGGCTTCGCGGATCAGGTCGAGTTCGTCGTCGAGGTGTTTGGCAAATTCGGCGACCACTTCGCGCGGTTTCAGGCGGCGGCCGTCCCACCACAGGCGTTCGATCAGGCCGGCGATGGCAAACATGATCTGGACGTCGTGGCCGATGACTTTCTGGATATTCGGGCGCAACACTTTGACCGCCACCTGTTCGCCCGTTTTGAGCGTTGCCCGATGCACCTGGGCGATCGAGGCGGAGGCAATCGGCGTGTTGTCGAACTCGGCGAACACCTCGGCGGCGTCGCGGCCGTAGGCGCGCTTGATCACCGCCAGCGCCTGTTCGCTCGGGAACGGCGGCACGCGATCCTGCAGCTTGGCCAGATCGTCGGCGAGGTCGGCGGGAATCATGTCGCGCCGGGTCGACAGCACCTGGCCGAACTTGACGAAGATCGGGCCGAGTGATTCCAGCGCCAGTCTCAGGCGCTCGCCGCGCGGACGATCCAGCCGGAAGACGAAAACGCGCCAGAAAAACAGCGCCTGCACCAGCCAGCGCACCAGCTTGACGCGTTCATGACCAAGGAAGAATTCGTCCAGCCCGAAGCGGACGGCGGTGAAGAAAATGCGCAGGATGCGGAAGAAGTACATCAGGCTTGCTGCTTTGCTTCAAGCAATCGCAGCCGTGCTTCCAGCCGATCCACATCTTCGCGCA
>CAZUSF010000085.1:1489-4865 GCA_964623355.1 uncultured Thiobacillus sp.
TGCTTTGCTTCAAGCAATCGCAGCCGTGCTTCCAGCCGATCCACATCTTCGCGCAGCGCATCGACGTCGCTGACGAACGCGCGCGTGGCATTCGGTTCGGCCAGCATGGCTTGTTCGTAAACGGCGTATTCGGCCAGGTTGCGGCCGGTGTTGTCATGCGCTTCCTGTCGCCAGGCAAGCGCGCCGCGCAGGAATTGATCGATCCGGCTGGCCGCGATGTCGCCCAGCCAGGGGCGCAGCGCGAGCACCCAGTCGAAGTCGGCCAGGGCGCCGGAAATGTCGCTGGCGAACAGGCCGTCGCCTTCGACGCGGAACAGGTCGGCCAGCTTGCCGTCGCCCAACAGCAGCGGCAGGGCGCTCGGCATCGGGGTCAGGATCAATGCCGGTTCGGTGTCAGCAGGCTCGATCTGCGGGAAAAAGCGGCCGGCTGCATCAAGGCTGAGATTCTGCGGAAAAACCGGCAACGCCAGGCGCACTGTCTTGCCGGCGTGACGCTGCAAGCGGCTCAGCGCGGCTGGCTGGGCATTCAGCAAAGCATTCAGCGCGGCGACCAGCGGGATGGCTAGGGAAGGTTCGGGAAAGGCGGAGGGCATCGGCCGATTTTATCCCGGATAATCGTGTCAGAAAGAACGAACCCTCAGGAACGCGCATGCTTATTTCAGGTACCCCAACCCGCACCATCTGGCGCAGCGATGAGCCAAGCGAGGATGCGGTGATGATCATCGACCAGACCCGTTTGCCGCATGAATTCGTGCTGCGACGTTTGACTTCGCTGGATGATGCGGCCGAGGCGATCCGTGTGATGCGGGTGCGCGGTGCGCCGTTGATCGGCGCCACGGCGGCGTATGGCATGGCGTTGGCGGCGGTGTGCGATGCCGGCGATGCGGGGATGCAGGCAGCCGCTGAACAACTCATTGCGACCCGCCCGACCGCGGTGAATCTGCGCTGGGCGGTGCAGCGTGTGCTGGCGCAGCTGTTGCCGCTGCCGGTTGCACAACGGGTGCAAGTCGCCTGGGCTGAGGCCGCTGCAATCTGCGAGGAGGATGTGGCGCAGAACCAGGCGATCGGCCAGCAAGGTCTGGCGTTGCTGAAGAACATGGCGGCCAGTAAATCCGGCCCGCTCAATATCCTGACTCATTGCAATGCCGGCTGGCTGGCGACGGTGGATTGGGGCACGGCGCTGGCGCCGATCTTTGCGGCGGCAGAGGCCGGGCTGGAGGTGCATGTCTGGGTCGATGAAACGAGACCGCGCAATCAGGGCGCCAGTCTGACCGCCTGGGAACTGAAGCAGGCCGGCATTGCGCACCATGTCATTGTCGACAATGCCGGCGGTCATCTGATGCAGCGCGGCGAGGTTGATGTCTGCATTGTCGGCACCGACCGCACGGCAGCCAACGGCGATGTCTGCAACAAGATCGGTACCTATCTGAAGGCGCTGGCGGCAGTTGATAACCGCGTGCCGTTTTTCGTCGCCGCACCAGGGCCAAGCATCGATTTCAGCCTGGCTAGCGGCAGCACGATACCCATCGAGGAACGCGATGGCGAAGAAGTCGCCTGCATTCAGGGGCGCGATGCCGAAGGCCGCGTGCTGAGCGTGCGTTTGACTCCTGAAGGCAGCCCGGCGGCAAATCCGGCATTCGACGTGACCCCGGCGCGCCTGGTCACGGGTTTGATTACCGAACGCGGAATCTGCTCCGCCAGCCGCTTTGCTTTGGCGGCGTTGTTCCCGGAGCGGAGCGGAACATGAAGAAATCGACGTTGTGTGCGCCCAATCTGCGGACTTCACTCGCTTCGCTGGCGCGCGAAAGCGTGCATTGCGGCCTCAATCAGGGCACTTCCGGCAATGTCAGTGTGCGTTCGCGCGAGGGCTTTCTGATTACCCCGTCGGGTCAGAACATGGCGGCGCTGACCGCGGATGACATGGTGGAAATGTCGCTTGCAGGCGATGTCTTGGGAGAAGGTAGGCCTTCCAGCGAGTGGCGTTTCCACCGTGACATCTATGCGACGTTTCCCGCCGCTGGAGCCATCGTGCACGCGCATTCGCCGTTCGCGGTGGCGCTGGCCTGCCTGCGACGCGGCCTGCCGTCGTTTCACTACATGGTGGCGATGGCCGGCGGCGTCGACATTCGTTGCGCTGCGTATGCCACCTTCGGTACCCAGGCCTTGTCGGATGCGGTGCTGGCGGCTTTGCAGGATCGCCGCGCCTGCCTGATGGCGAATCACGGCCTGGTCGCCTGGGGACGTAGTCTTTCCGGCGCGCTGGCGCTGGCCAATGAAGTCGAAGCGCTGTGCGGCCAGTATCTGCGCGCCTGCCAGGTCGGCGATCCAGTGCTGTTGAGCGATGCCGAGATGCAGGAAGTGCTGGAAAAGTTCAAGGATTACGGGGACCAGACCTGATGCGCTGGCTGTTCGGTCTGCTGGCGCTGGCCGCGCTGCTGCTTGCCGTGGCGTTCTTCGCGCTGACCGACGCGAAACCGATGCTGACCCGCTCGGCGCAGGTCAGCATGGCCGATCTGGATCGCGGCAAGGCGATTGTCAGTTCGCTAAAACTTCGCCGGATGCGGGAGGGCCAGGTGCGCCAATTCGCGCTGACCGAATCCGATCTCGACAAGGGTGTGAATTACCTGGCGCAGCATCTCGCCCATGGCAGCGCAAGCGCGCGGATCGTGCTGTCGAAGTTGCAGCTGCGGGCGAGCTTTCCCTTTCCTTTGCCCGTTGGCAGGCGGCGATATGTCAATCTGGAGCTTGTGCTGGCCTCCGGCGAAACCATTTTGCAACCGGTGAAATTGCGTCTCGGCAAGCTCGATCTGCCGGCCGATTTCAGCGGCAAGCTGGTGCGCTGGGGGCTGGCGCGGTCGGCCTATGGCAATGAACTGGCGGCGGCGCGTGGATTGCTCGACAGCGCTCAACTCTCCGGCCAGAACCTGGTGCTGCGTTTCACCTGGCGCAATGCAGCCATGCAGAAGATGCTGGCTGGCGGCGCGGCGCAGGGTGTCGATGAAGCGACGTTGAAGGTTTATCGGGATCAACTCGGCGCGCAGCGTAGCGGCGATTTTGCGATTTTGCTGGGCGAGGCATTCGCGCTGGCGCAAGCCCGTTCCAAATCCGCTGATCCGGTGGCCGAGAACCGCGCCGCATTGACCGTGCTGGCCGAACGCGCACTGGGTAGTCGTTTGTTGTCAAAGCAGGGTGTGGCGAGAATCGACCGGCGCACATCGATTAAGCTGGCGGGGCGCAACGATTTTGCGCAGCACTTCGCGTTATCCGCCTTTCTCGCCGCCACCGGTGGCGAGAACTTGTCGAACCTGGCCGGCCTGTACAAGGAATTGAAAGACGCGCAGGCAGGCAGCGGGTTTTCCTTCAACGACCTGGCGGC
>CAZUSF010000085.1:4965-9007 GCA_964623355.1 uncultured Thiobacillus sp.
AGTAATTTCGGCGCAATGCCGCCAGCCAGGAAGATGCCGCCACTGGCCTGGCAAGCGAGCGCCCAGTCGCCGGCGGTCTGGCCGAAGATGCTCGCAAACAGGCGCAAACTCTGCATCGCCGCCGGGTCATTCCGGTCGAGTCCGGCCTGGCTGATTGCCGCTGCCGGCTGGGCGGCGGCAAGCAAGCCAGGATCGGTTTTTTTCTGCTCCAGCAGGCTGAAGCGATAAAGATCGAGCAGACCGGGGCCGGACAGAATGCGTTCGACTGAAACCCGGCCATACAACGTGCGCAGAAAGGCCAGCAAACGATCCTGTTCCGGGTTGATCGGCGCGAATCCGATGTGGCCGCCTTCCGACGCCATGGGCTGATAGTGGTCGCCATGCCAGGCGCACAGGCTGACGCCAAACCCGGTGCCGGCGCCCAGCGCGACGCGCGCGCCAGCGGCCGCCGGCTGGCCGACTTGTAATGGCACGAGTGCTTGATCGGTGAGGGTGTTGAGTCCCCAGCCGACAGCGCTGAAATCGTTGATCAGTCGGCAGTGGGAAAATCCGAACTGCGCACCCAGGTCGGTTGTGTCGATGCGCCAGTCGAGATTGGTGAACTGCACGCGGGTGCCATCGGTGGGGCCGGCGACGGCCAGGCAGCACAGGGTTTCACCCAGGTCGCTTTCGGCTGCGAGAAACTGTCGCAGGATGCTGTTCAGATCGGCATGTTCGCTGTTGATGTAGCGTTCGACCCGCGCCAGGACGACCTGATTCGACGTGATTTCGGCAACTGCCAGTCGGGTGTGGGTGCCGCCAAGATCGCCAACCAGAATTGCCATTAATTTATACCCAGAGCTACGACCAGAGCCGGCGTTCGGTTTTCAGGAAATGCTGGCGCAGCCAGTGGTCGATGCTGAGCTTGCCGGGGCCGGACAGGATCAGCGGCAGCAACATTGCCAGATAAATCAGCGGTAATTTCCAGCCGCCTTCGCTGATCGTGTAGCCATGCCCGGCATGCACTGCGGCGATCGCAACCAGAGTCAGAATCGAAAGCGAAAATGCGAAAAAGCGGGTGCCCAGCCCAAGCACCAACGCCAGCGGGCCGACAATCTCGAAACCGGTGGCGAGATGCCAGCTGAATTCGGCAGAGAACAGGTTGAACGGGAAGGGGAATTGCGCCTGGATGTCAATGAACCAGTTGGCGCCATTCAGTTTTTCGATGCCGGCATCCCAGAATTCCTTTGCCAGAATCAAACGCAGCACCAATGGCCCGATCCAGTGGCCAGTGGCATCGAACATTTCGAGCAGGGTTTTGAGTTTAAGCATCAGTTGCTGCATGCATCGCCTACCGTCTTGTCCATTGCCGCGCCCTCATGGTTGATGCACCACAACTTGATTGCGACCATTCTGCTTGGCCTGGTAACAGGCCGCATCGGCAGCCGCCAGGCAATCGTCCATGCTGTTCCAGTGCGGCGGCACATGCACCACGCCGATGCTGGCGCCGACCTGATACTGCTCGCCATTCCAGATCAGGTTGAAGTTGGCGATACTGTCCTTGATCAGATGCGCAATTTTTTCCGCGTTCTCGGGCGGGCATGAAATCAGCATGATGCCGAACTCGTCGCCCCCTATTCTTGCCAGCAAGTCACCCTCCCGGATACGGGTGTACATCAAGCGGCCGAGTTGCCGCAGCAGGTCATCGCCGGCCGCGTGGCCGGCGGTATCGTTGACGTATTTGAAGCGATCGAGATCAATGAACAGGATCGACATCGGATACTCCGAAGCGCGTTTGCTGCCCAGCGTGCGGGTAACCCGATCTTCGAAAGCGCGTCGGTTGACCAGGCTGGTCAGGCTGTCGTGGTTGGCTTGCCAAAGCAGTTTGCGCTGCATCTCGCGCGCTTCGGTCACGTCGCGCAAGACCAGTACCGCGCCAATGGTGTCCCCTTTCGGCGTATGGATCGGCGAGCAAACGCCTTCGATTTCGAATTCCATCCCCTGTGTCGAAATCAGACCAATGCCTGGCGGCAGCGAACAGGGTGCGCCGCGCAGTGCATCGTGGCTCATACGGGCGGTAATCTCGATCTGACTTTCTTTTTCGTAGAGTTTGAGCACTTCGCTGATCGGTTTGCCGATGGCTGCATGCGCCGACATACCGACCAGATGCTCGGCGATCGGGTTGAGATAACGCACCCGTCCATCCTCGTCGATGCGCAGCACTGCGTCGCCCATCGCCTGCAAGGTGATCTGGGCGCGTTCCTTTTCCTCGAACAGGTCTTTTTCCAGGCGACGGCTCAGGCGCACAACAAAAATGGCGATGATCGAACCGACCAGCATGGCCGTTGCAGCGAGTGCAATGGCGAGCTTCTGGGCGCGATCACGCGCGGCCTGGGCTTGCGCCAAAGCTTGCTGATTCTTGTGGCGTTGCAACTCAAGCAATTTCACCCAGCCTTGCATCATGCGTTCCTGATGTGGTGTTAAAACCTGCTTGATGAATTGGCGGGCCTGGACTAATTGATTCGACTGGAGAAGGTCGAAAACCTGATCGGCATAGAGCTCAACCTGTCTGACTTCGCCGCGCATTTCTTCCCACAGCGCAAGTTCCGAGGCATCCAGCGGCAAGGCCAGGAAGCGGTCGCGAATCTGAATGAATTCACGCGCCATTTCCGAGAAGCGCATGATTTCTTCATCGCGGTCAAAGGCATCGTCCATGCTGCTGGCGAGCAACATGGATTGGAAACGGGATTCGTGCAGGCCGCGCATGGAGGCGGCAAATTCCGATTTCTGGTTGCGCTCGGAGACGATGGCGGTGAGCTGATTGCTGAGCTGCCGGATATGGGTGACGCCGATGGCGGTGACTGCAAGTAACAACAGCAGCATGACGCTGAAGCCCGCGATCACCGGTAGCAGGGCGGATGTAGGTTGTTTCATGCGGGTTGAGCCGGCGTCAAGGGGCGTGGTCTATTCAATAATCAAGGATTTCGAGTTCCAGCAAGGCATCGTTGAGGCCGGTCAGGTCGTCGGTCAGGACTTGCACAATGCGCGATTCAACAGCGTACTCACCGGGCTGACCATGCAAATTGGGCATGATGTTGCTGGCACTGTTGGCGGCGGCATTGAGCGGGTCAAAAATGGGTTCGAGTACCAGCGACGGCGGTGTTTCGAGAACTTCGAGAACCACGCAGAGCGTACCCTGATGCCGCACGCGCAAGCCGATCAGGCTGCGCAAATGCGGCAGCGTGATGGTGTCGGAAGGCGTGTTATGGATGTCGCTCAAGCAGAGACCCCGCAGAAACTCCAGTTAGCCAGCGCGTATAAAGCATTTCCGCAACCTGATTCAGCGGCCCCAGTTTGGCATCCGTCTGCGCCAGAATGTCTGCGCCGGATTGCACCGCCGGACTGCTGCTGGCGGCGACGATTTCATCGGCGCCAATAGTGCACCATTGCTCGATCATCGGGCGGGTCATTTCAACATGGCACTGCATGCCCAGATGCTTGTTGCCAAAAACATAAGCCTGGTTGGCACAATTTGCGCTGGAAAGAATCCGGACCGCACCGGGAGGCAGGCTGAACGTCTCGCCATGCCAGTGAAATGCTTCAAAAGTTACTAACTCGCCGAACCAGTCGCGCGCTTGCGGGGTGTTTTCAACCTGCACATTTCCCCAGCCGATTTCCTTGACCGGATTCGGCCCGATCTCGCCGGCCAGCGCTTTGGCGATGAGTTGGCCGCCCAGACAGTGGCCTAGCACGGGAATATCCGCCGCGACCGCCTGCCGGATCAGCTGTAACGTTGGCTCGATCCAGGGCAGCGGATCATTCACGCTCATCGGGCCGCCCATGAAAACCAGGCCGGCAAAACTGTCCGGTGAAGCCGGCACGCTGTCTACCGCATCGATTGCAAAGAGCGTCCAGGGCCGTGAATGGGCGTCGAGAAAGCTGGCAAAATGGCCTGGACCTTCGCTGGGAGCGTGTCGAAAAATGGCAATCGGCTTCATCAATGTGTGCGCGCAAGCTTTGGCGATGTTGCTGGCATTATGCCTGCTTGTTTACAGTCCTTGGG
>CAZUSF010000086.1:0-1330 GCA_964623355.1 uncultured Thiobacillus sp.
CGATACCCGCAGACCTGTCGTTTCGCGGCGAAGCCCAGGATCTGCAGGAAATGCTTGGCAACCTGCTCGACAACGCCTGCAAATGGGCGGCACATCGGGTTGAAATCAAAGCGCACCGCGAACAGGAAAGCGTTGTTATCGAAATCGACGATGACGGAGTCGGTATCCCCGCCGAACAGCGCCAAGCCGTGCTGCAACGCGGCGTCAGGGCCGACCAGCAGGCGCCTGGCAACGGACTCGGCCTGGCCATCGTCGCCGATCTGGCCGCCCTGTACGACAGCCCGATGACGCTGGCGGCCTCCGAACTGGGCGGTTTGCGTGTCAGCCTGTCACTGCCTGCCGCCTCTCGGCCAGCACGCAGAAGGTTCATCTCAAACCGGACATTCACTTGAGAACGCCACATCGCAAGACTGAAATCAGGCGACATGAAATCTTCACGATATGAGGCCTTTGCGATATGAAACCTTCGTGTCATCAGTCACTCGCGTAGATAAAATTCATCCAATTTCATTCGCTTTGACATTGGAGACAACCCCATGCGCCTCAACCTCATCCTGCTTGCACTCTTAGCCAGCACCAACGCCTTTGCCGACGAGGTCACTTATCGCAACGACATCCGTCCACTCTGGGAACAGAAATGCATAGCCTGCCACGGCGAGACCGCCCCCTCTCTGGCTGAGTACGACGAGAACAAGGAAAAATACGCGCAGTTGTCGCAGGGCCCGCGCATGAATGACTACGCCAACCTGATCGCGTTTGTCGGCTGGCCGGATACCGGCGCCTTGATGCGGCGTCTGGACGATGGCGCAAACACCGAAGACCGCAAACCCGGCAACATGTATGAAAACCTGGGCGCCGACGAAGCCGAGCGGCAAAAGAATCTGGCCCTGTTCAAGGCCTGGGTGGGTGAAGGCGGCTGGTTCCTCGGCAAGTTCAAGGAGTTGGACAAATCCACGCTGAAGAAGATGAAAGTGGCCGAGTAAATCGCGGGGAACCACGTCACTCTGTAGGAGGCTCCGCTTGCGGGCCGATGCCATGATGCTCGCGCCGCAAGCGGACGCTCCTACGACGCGGCAAACAGCCGGATTCAGGTTGCAACGGTAGCGCGTTACTTGGAAGAACTTGTCGGCGAGTGGCTTGCCACCAGCACGTCACAGCTTGATTCGGCCAGGATGTGCTTGGTGACACTGCCGAGCAATAACTCCTCCAGCACGCCCTGGCCATGCTTGCCCAGGATGATCAGGTCGCAATCGAGTTCCTGTTCCAGGGTCAGGATGCTGACCGAAGCGTCGCCGTGCAGAACGCGGAAACTGACATTCACGCCCGCCAG
>CAZUSF010000086.1:1430-3755 GCA_964623355.1 uncultured Thiobacillus sp.
AGGATGCTGCGCAACTTCATGAGGCATCCTTCCGGGGTTTGATCAACACGGACAGATTTTCGACGCTGAAATCCACCGCATCGCGGAACGGGTACAACACGGTTGGCGCGCCGGCGCGTTTGAGCAGCGCGCCTTGAGTGTCGTCACGCGCCACGAACGCCACCTCGCCGGCGAAACCGCGTACCGTCAGCGCATGCAGCAAGGCGCGGTTGGAAGCCAGATCGGGCAGCGTGCTGACCGCCCAGGACACGCCGGTGAGCGGCAGGCTTTCGAGGAAATCGGCGTCCTGGCCGTCACCAAAGCTGACATTCATGCCCTTGGCGCGCAGGCTGCTTACCAGTTCCGGGTCGAACTCCACGCCCAGCACCGACAAGCCCGCTTCCTGCAATCGCCGGGCCATGCGTTCGCCATAGCGACCGAGCCCGAAAATCACGATATCCGGCGTCCCGGTCGCGTGGTCTTGCTGCTCGACTGCGAGTTCACGATGCGGCATGCGGCGTTCGAACACGCCCAGCCAGGGCGCCAGGCGTTCGTAAAGATGCTGCGAGAACAGGATCATGTAGGTGGACAAGGCGATGGTGGTCACCCCGACCAGCGTCGTCAGCCCGAGCGCCTGCACGCCGACATGGCCGAGGCTGATGCCCATGGCGACGAAGACGATGGAAAACTCGCTGATCTGCGCCACTGTCAGGCCGGCCAGGAAGCCGGTGCGCTTGCGATAACCCATGTAGCCCATGATCGCCATCACGATCAGCGGGTTGCCAATCAGCACAAACACCGACAGGATCGCCGCCGGCACGATTTCATCACCCAAGGTCGAGAAGTCCAGCTTGGCGCCCAGGTCGATGAAGAAGAACAGCAGCAGGAAATCGCGGATGCCGGTCAGGCGGGCACCAATCGCTTCGCGGTAAGGCGTCGATGCCAGCGAAAACCCCGCCATGAATGCGCCGGCCTCCTTCGAGAACCCGGCCCATTCGCCCAGCGCCGCCAGCCCGGTACCCCAGGCAATGGCGAAGATCAGCATCAATTCCTGCGAGCGCGCCATGGCGCGCACCACGCCGGGCAAGACATAGCGCATCAGCAGGAACATCAGAATGGCGGCCAGCGACACGCGGGTCAGCAGCGACACCGCGACTTCCCAGGCCGTGGCATCGGCCGCGCCGCGCATCGCGCTCATCGCCATCATCGCCAGCACCACGGCGATATCCTGCACGATCAGGAAACCGACGGCGATGCGGCCGTGCAGGGAATCCAGTTCGCGTTTGTCGGACAGCAGCTTGACGATGATGATGGTGCTGGAGAAGGTCAGCGCCACCGCCACGTACAGCGCCTCCATGACCTCCCTGCCGAGCGCCAGGATGATCAGGAAGCCAACCACGATGGTGAAGCCAAGTTGCCCGAGGCCGGTCGCCAGCGCCACCGGGCCGATGTGACGGACATGGTGTAGATCAAGTTTGAGGCCGACCAGGAACAGCAACACCGCGACGCCGATCTGGGCCAGCAGGTCGATCTGGTCATGCGACTGGACCAGGCCGAACACCGCCGGTCCGACCAGGATGCCGACCGCGATGTAGGCGATCAGCACCGGTTGGCGCAGGCGTACCGCAATCAGGCCGGCGACGGCGGTGATGCCGAGCAGCAACGCCATCTCGGCAAAGGGTGCGGCATGCGAGGCAAGATCAGGCGCCATCGGTGAGTTTTCGCTTGCGGCGTTTCCACGCCAAAGTGGTTTTGATACGCCAGCCCAGCATGATCAGTGCATAGGTCAGGCTGCCGGCGACCACCGCGAACAGACTCAAACCGACCAGCAACGGCCGGCCGAGTGCCACGATACCGGCCCAGGCTTGCTGCCACCAACTGGCATCAGGCGCGATCGTCGTGGTCGGCGGCGTCGAAAAGTCTGGTGCTTCAGCGTCAATCTCACCCAGCAAGAGCGCGCCGACATGGTGTGCCAACACATAAATCGGGGCGAAGGTGACCGGATTGGTCACCAGCGTGCTGCCAATGGCGGCCGGTACATTGGCGCGCATCAGCACCGCCGCCCCGGCTGCAAAGGGAATCTGCGCGATCGGAATCAGCAGACCGAAAAAGACGCCCAGCCCGATCCCGACCGAGACGCCACGCCGGCTGAAATGCCACAGGCGCGGATGCAGCAGATGCGGTCCCAGCCAGCGCAACCAGCGATTGGCGTGAATCTGTTCACGGGTAGGTATGAATCGGCGCAGGCGAGGGTGCATGAACGTTGAATCAGGACAGGTAAAAAATCATGTAACGCTTGCGCAAACCCACGCACGCATCCAAAACGCGGCTCGGGCAAGGCGCAAA
>CAZUSF010000086.1:3855-8999 GCA_964623355.1 uncultured Thiobacillus sp.
ATTCCCGCATTCGCGGGAATGACGTGTGCAGTAGTTTCAGTCGTTTTCGCTTAAGTAAGGGTCATTGGAGCCAAACCAAATATTTATGGTTTCGGCGGTCGGCAATTGAACTGTTCCAGGGAAACAAGTCAATAACACGGCTCTATTTATTTTCATGATTGCATCCCAACATTGGCCAGGAATCGTCTCTGGTTTCGCCCGATTTCAGCCCTTTTTTCATGCCTTCCAACACCTGTTTATTTCAATACCACCGTCCGACACCATGAACGCAGCCGCATCCCCTACCCAAACCATGTCTGAACACCGTCTGAAACTATCCCGGCTGATCGAACTGCCGCTGGTGCAGCATTTCATCCTGACGCTGATCCTGATCAACGCCGTCACCCTCGGCCTGGAAACCTCGCCGACATTGATGGCCCGCCACGGCGAGCTCATTCTTCTGATAGACAAGTCGATCCTGAGCATTTTCGTCATCGAAATCACGCTGCGGCTGTATGTCCATCGCCTGAAATTCTTCCGCGACCCATGGAGCGTGTTCGATTTCCTGGTGGTCGGCATCGCCTTGCTGCCGGCCACCGGCCAGTTCTCGGTGCTGCGCGCGCTGCGGGTGTTGCGGGTATTGCGCATCCTGACCCTCGTGCCGTCGATGCGACGGGTGGTCGGTGCGTTGCTCGGCGCGATTCCCGGACTGGCCTCGATCGGCGCGGTATTGCTGCTGATCTATTACGTGTTCGCGGTGATCGCCACCAATCTGTTCGCCACCGCCTTCCCGGACTGGTTCGGCACGCTCGGCCGCTCGCTGTACACGCTGTTCCAGATCATGACGCTGGAAAGCTGGTCGATGGGCATCTCGCGCCCGGTAATGGAGCAGTTTCCCTATGCCTGGGGCTTCTTCATCGTGTTCATCCTGATCGCCACGTTTACCATGCTGAACCTGTTCATCGCCATTATCGTCAACGCCATGCAATCCTTCAGCGACGAAGAGCATCGCGAAACCGCCAGCGTAGTGGATCAGGCGCGCGAACATATCGAGGCCGACCTGCACAACGAGATTCGTGAATTGCGCTCGGAAATTGCCGAACTGAAAACCCTGCTGACCCGACCCCGGGAATGACCGGCGCGCGCCTGCACGATTCCCGCCTGGTGCGTCTGGCCTGCCTGGTCGCCGGTGTTGTCGCGCTGGCGCTCGGCCTGATCGGCATCGTCGTGCCGGTGCTGCCGACAACGCCTTTCGTGCTGCTGGCGGCAGCCTGTTTTGCGCGCAGTTCGGTACGCCTGCATGACGCCATGCTGACGCATCGCGTTGCCGGCCCAATCATCCACGAGTGGCAGACCTACCGCGCCATGCCGCGCCGGGTCAAGCGTGTCGCCTACGCTCTGATGCTGATATCTTTCGGCAGCTCGATGCTGTTGATGTCGTCGAACTGGCATCGCCTGATGTTGGCGATAGTCGGCCTGATTCTGTTATTTTTCCTGTGGCGCGTGCCGGTGCGGGAGATCGCGGCCGACGAGCCAGACACCCTTTCCAATTGAACCCATAACCTGATGCCGCTGAACTTAGCCCAACCCGCATACCCCACCGGCTGGACACTGATTTTCCTCGCCTGGCTGCTGGCCAGTTTTTCAACCCTGGCTGCCTTGTTTCTCGGCGAGGTGATGGGTTACACACCCTGCGTGCTGTGCTGGTATCAGCGCATTGCCATGTTCCCGCTGGTGTTGATTCTGGCGGCCGGTCTGTTTCCGTTCGATGCGCGCGTCATCCGTTACGCCTTGCCGCTGGCCCTGGTCGGCTGGGGATTGGCGCTGTTTCATTGGGGCGTCGCCAGCGGCCTGATACCGGAATCCATCACCCCGTGCAGCCAGGGCGTGCCGTGCTCGGTGGAACAGATCGTCTGGTTCGGCTTCCTGACTTTGCCAATGCTTTCCGTGCTGGCTTTTTCCGTCATCATTGCACTTTTATTAATCACTCACTTCAAGGCATCCGAATGAAGAAGACCCTGTTCATTACCGCTGGCATTCTCCTGCTGCTGGTGTTTGTCGCTGGCGCGTTTTACTTCAACGCTGAAAAAGCCAACCAGGCCGGGCAGCTGATCGAGCAGAACCAGGCCGGACTGGTCCGCGATTATTCGCCGCAACTCGGCCCCACCGCCGCCAAAGTACGCATTGTCGAGTTCCTCGATCCAGCCTGCGGCACCTGCAAGCGTTTTTATCCTTTCGTCAAGGATATCCTGACCTCGCACCCGGAACAGACGCACCTGACGCTGCGTTATGCGCCCTTCCATGAGAACTCCGATCAGGTCGTGGCCATGCTTTATGCCGCCGACAAACAGGGCAAGCACTGGGAAGCCCTGGAAGCTCTGCTGGCGGCGCAGGACGACTGGGTGAACAACCATGTCGTGCAGCCGGAACGTGCCTGGCAGCATCTGCAAGGCCTCGGCCTCGACCTGGAACAACTCAAGGCTGATATGGCATCGCCAGCCATCGCCCAGCAGATTTCGCAGGACATGGCCGATGTGCAGACGCTGAACATCAGCAAGACGCCGGAATTCCTGGTCAATGGCAAGCCACTGCCGAGTTTCGGTTATGACCAATTAAAGGCGTTGATCGACGCAGAGCTGGCGAATTCATACCGCTGACGTCTCACTGGGGTGAGTTGATCGCAATAACCATATCGGTGCTATGGCTCAATTCACCCCGCCTTGCTATATTCCCCCCCCGTTCCAACCTGCGTCATAAATACCCTCAAATACCCTCGCCTCGTTTCGAGCCGTAAGCCTAAAAACATAAACTACCAACCTTCTCTTCATGCTCCGTTCCCTGAGCTTTCTGTCCGGCCTGTATCTGTTCTGGCTGCTGCTGTCCGGGATGTTCACGCCGTATTTGATGGCGGCGGGTTTCGGCTGCTCGGTTTTCATCTTCCTGTTGGCGCGGCGCATGGATCGGATCGACAACCTGAGGGTTCCGCTCCAGCTCAACTGGCGCGCCATGCTGTTCTACTGGCCCTGGCTGATCAAGGAAATCGCCAATTCCGGCTGGGATGTGACGCGGCGCATTCTTGACCCGCGGCTGCCGATTTCTCCAACGCTGATCGAATTCGCGCCGTCCCAGAAAACCGACCTGGGCCTGGTGATCCACGCCAATTCCATCACCCTGACGCCGGGCACCGTGGCGATCGAAGTCGAACCCGGCCGCTTCCTGGTGCATGCCCTGACCCGAGAGGGCGCGGCCGGCTTGTTCGCCAGCGAAATGGATAGACGCTGCAGCGAACTGGAGCGGCCGTGAACCTGATCCTCGCTGCCGCCACCCTCGCCCTGCTGGTCACCGTGGTGCTGGCGCTGGCGCGCGCCGCGCTCGGCCCGACCGTATTCGACCGCCTGCAGGCGGCGAATACCATCGGCACCAGCGCCATGTTGCTGCTGGCGCTGTTCGGTTTTCTCAACGGCCGGCCGGATTTTCTCGATCTGGTGCTGGTGTATGGCCTGCTCAATGTGGTGGGGGTGATCGCGGTGCTGAAATTCATGCGCCAGGGCGATCTCGGTGCCGACGAGGAGACATCCAAATGAGCACGCTGATCAATCTGCTCAGCGGCATCAGCCTGCTCGCCGGCGCGTTCTTTTGCCTGGTCGGCGCCTTCGGCCAGTTGCGCATGCCGGATTTCTATGCGCGCATGCACGCCGCCAGCGTGCTGGAAACCCTGGGCGCCGGCCTGATTCTGCTCGGCCTGCTGTTGCAGGCGGGCTTCACGTTGGTGGCGGTGAAACTGCTGATGATCGGCCTGCTGATCTTCTTCGCCAGCCCCACCGCCAGCCATGCGCTGGCGCGCGCGGCGATGTCGCGCGGCCTGAAACCGCATTTGGCACCCGAACTGGCGCCGCCATTGCCGCCGGAGGACGCATCATCGAAACCCTGATCGTCGATGTGCTGCTGTTGCTGATGGCGCTGCTGGTGGTGGTGCTGGCGCTGACCCGCAATCTGTTCGCGGCAGTGGTGCTGTCCGGCATCTACAGCTTTCTGATGGCCACCGTGCTGGTAGCGCTCGACGCCGTCGATGTGGCAATGACCGAGGCCGCCGTCGGCGCCGGCGTTTCCACCGTGCTGCTGCTGGGTGCGCTGCATCTGTGCAAGAGCGAGGAGACCAAGCCGACGCATCGGCCCTGGCTGCCGTTGTCGGTATCCATCGCCACCGCCGGACTGCTGATCTATGGTTCGCTGGGTCTGCCCGACTTCGCCGATCCGCAGGCGCCGATCCATCAGCATGTGACGCCGCGCTACCTGCAGAACGAAGTGGAAGTGCCGAATGTGGTCACTGCGGTGCTGGCCAGCTTCCGCGGTTATGACACGCTGGGCGAGACCACGGTGGTGTTCACCGCCGGCGCCGGCATCATCGCCCTGCTGCGCCGCCGCCGGCACGGCAAGCACGATGGAGATGCAGATGAAAAATGATCTGGTGCTGCGCATGGTCGGCAAGCTGTTGATTCCGTTCATCCTGCTGTTCGCGCTGTATGTGCAGTTCCACGGCGATTTCGGCCCCGGCGGCGGCTTCCAGGCCGGCGTCATCTTCGCCGCCGGCATCGTGTTCTACGCGCTGCTGTTCGGCCTCGATAATGCCCGCAAGCTGATGCCGGACCGGCTGGTGGAGACCATGCTGGCCAGCGGCGTGCTGCTGTATGCCGGCGTCGGTGTCGCCGGCCTGTTGCTCGGCGGCAACTTTCTCGACTATTTCGTGCTCGACCACGACCCGATCCACGGTCAGCATCGCGGCATCTTCTGGGTCGAGGTCGGCGTCGCGGTCACGGTCTGCGGCGTGATGCTGAAGATCTTCTACATGTTCGCCTCGCGCGGCCGGGGTGGTCGGGATCACCACATCGACGAGGAACTGCGGTGATCGCTCACTTCAGCTACATCATCACGGTATTCCTGCTGGTGGCCGGGTTGTACATCGTCATCGCGCGCGGCAATCTGATCAAGAAACTGATCGGCCTGTCGATTTTCCAGACTTCGGTCTATCTGCTCTACATCGCCCCCGGCAAACTGCTCGGCGGCACCGCGCCGATTCTGGCGCAGCAGTACGGCATCTATTCCAATCCGCTGCCGCACGTGCTGATCCTCACCGCCATCGTCGTCGGCGTCGCCACGCTGGCGCT
>CAZUSF010000087.1:0-7492 GCA_964623355.1 uncultured Thiobacillus sp.
CGGCGAGAATTGGCGAAACAGGCAGAGGCGGCGATTCGCGCCGTCTTGGGAATGTAGGGCGAAAAAGCGCAGCGCCTTCCGCTCTACAGTTTTCTGCCCTACGCCTGGCTTACGTGCCGGCGCGGCAGCGCACTTGAAAACACTGTTCATCTTCCAGCCGAAAAGCGGTCAGCGCTCCGCCCCATAGACAGCCGGTATCCAACGCGATGACATCTTCTCTGATCAGCAGGCCGAGCGTTGACCAGTGTCCGAACAGGATGCGCACATCGGTGCTGGCGCGGCCGGGGAAATCGAACCACGGTGTCAGGCCGGCAGGCGCGGTCCCGAGTCCCAGCTTGTGCTGGAATTCGAGGCTGCCATCCGGGTGCAGGTAGCGCGTCCGGGTCAGGCAGTTGGCGATGCAGCGCAGGCGCTTCTGGCCGCGCAGGTCGGGCGACCAATTGCGTGGCTCATTGCCATACATCTGGGCGAGAAATTTGCGCCATTTGGGACCGCGCAACGCCGATTCCAGTTCATGCGCCAGTTGCTCCGCCTGCGTCGCGCTCCATTCCGGCGCCAGGCCGGCATGCAACATCATCCACTCGCCTTCGCGATGCAGCATCGGACGCTGGCGCAGCCAGTTCAGCAGGTCGTCACGGTCGGGCGCGGCCAGAATCATGTCCAGCGTGTCTTTCCGATGCGGCGGTACGAAGCCTTCCGCTACCGCCAGCAGATGCAGATCGTGATTGCCGAGCACGGCGGTGACGCAGTCATCGTGCGCCACGCACCAGCGCAACACCGCCAGCGAATCCTCACCGCGATTGACCAGGTCGCCGGTGATCCAGAGGCGATCGCGGCTGCGATCGAAATTCAGTGCGGCCAGCAGTTCTTCCAGTGCCGCATGGCAGCCCTGGATATCGCCGATAACATAGGTGCTCATGCGTCCGCCTCGGCACTCTCGGCTTCCGGGCCTTGCAGGGCCATCAACGGTCGCATTGTGGTGAGCAGGTTGGCAAACAGGCCGCTATGCAGTTTTTCCTGATCGGCGAGTAATTGCTTCATGTGCATGCGCTGCATCGGCATCGAAAAACAGGCCGGGCAGTTTTCGAAGATCACCGGCAGTGCATTGTTTTTCGCGAAATCACGGGTCTGTCGTTCACGTGCATAGATCAATGGCCGAATCACCCGGATATCACCGGCATCGTTCAGGTAGTGCGCCTGCATGGTGCGCAGCTTGCCGCCGAAGAAGGCGCTCATCAGAAAACTCTCCGCCAGATCGTCCAGATGCTGCGCCAATGCCAGCACGTTATAGCCATGCTGGCGGGCTTGCGCATACAGGATGCCGCGCCGCATGCGTGAGCAATAAGCACAAAACGAGGTGCCTTTCATATGCGTTTCGGCCTGTTCCAGAATCGGTTGCGATTCATAGAAATAGGGCACGTTCAATGCTGCCAGATAGGCTTTGAGCGGAGAGGGGTCGAATTCCGGCGATTGCGGATCGACCGTGCAGCAGGCGAGTTCGAACTTGATCGGCGCCTTCTTTTGCAGATGCAGCAGGATGTGCAGCAGGGTCAGACTGTCCTTGCCGCCGGACAGGCCGAGCAGGATACGGTCGCCATCGCGGATCATCGCGTAATCGCCAATCGCGCGACCGGCTGCGGTGAGCAGCGGGCGCGACGGTTTGACGGGCTGGATGGCCGCGTTCAACCTTGAAACAGCAGTTGAACCCGACCGAGGGCGGGGTGGAGAAGCTGGTTGGCAAGGTAGCGGAGTCGTAGCGCTTCAGCGCGTACGAATCCGGCATACCCCTTGCGGGTGCGCGACGACGAGTCATGCCGAGGCATGACGAGAAGGAGCAACGCCGCCAGACGGCTTCCCCACCCCGACAGCGGGCGGGTAGCGGGCTCACCTAAATGGTGAGCCCCATCGAAGCGGATGACATCAGTCTGCATCAGGCCTCACAAGGGCTAAGGAGCGGTCAACTGCTGTTTCAAGGTTCACGGCGTCAACCGGGGCGACGCGGTTCAGGGCAATGCCTTGTTCAGGCTGGCGAGAAACTTCTCTGCCGGTTCATAGCCGACGACGCGATACGCGATCTCATTGCCGCTCTTGTCGAAGAATACGATGCCGGGTGGTCCGAACAGTTTGAAGCGGGCAAGCAGCGCCTTGTCGTCGGCGTTGTTGGCGGTGACGTCGGCCTGCAGCAGCAGCACATCCTTCAGCTTGGCCTGAACGGCGGCATCGGTGAAGGTGAAATTCTCCATTTCCTTGCATGACACACACCAGTCGGCATAGAAGTCGAGCATCACCGCGCGGCCGCCGGAACCCGCGATGGCAGCATCGAGTTCGGCAATGTTCTTGACCCGCTGGAAGGCCAGGTGCGCCTTCTCCTGTGCGCCAGTGCCGCCACCCTGGTACACCGACAACGGTTGCAGCAGATCGCGGCTGCCACCCATCGCACCGAGCAGCAGCGCGATGCCGGCGACCATCGACATCACACCGACGCCCTTCCAGAACCGGACGAAACCCTTGGCATTCACCGCCAGCGGCTCCAGCACATTCAGATATATCGACGAGATGATCAGCAGCGCCGCCCACAGCAGCATGTGCACGACATCGGACAGCATTGGCGAGATCAGCCAGATCGCCACCGCCAACAGGGCGACGCCGAAGAAGTGCTTGACCGCGTCCATCCAGCCGCCGGCGCGCGGCAGCAAGGCGCCCGCCGAGAGCCCGATCAGCAGCAACGGCACGCCCATACCGAGGGCAAGGAAGAACAGCGATACGCCGCCGAGCACTACATCGCCAGTCTGGCTGATATAGAGCAGCGCGCCGGCCAGCGGCGCGGCAACGCAGGGGCCGACAATCAACGCTGAAATCACGCCCATCACGAACACGCTGGTGAAACGGCCGCCCTTGATGCGATTGCTGGCTTCGGTAAAACGGCTTTGCAGGAAGCTGGGCATCTGCAATTCATAGAAACCGAACATCGACATTGCCAGCGCGACGAAGATCGCCGCCCCGGCGC
The DNA here is from genome assembly GCA_964623355.1 of uncultured Thiobacillus sp. Taxonomy (GTDB): domain Bacteria; phylum Pseudomonadota; class Gammaproteobacteria; order Burkholderiales; family Thiobacillaceae; genus PFJX01. Next base: position 3,008 of record CAZUSF010000087.1, read on the forward strand.
CGAGCGCCCAGGGGTTTTGCAGCGCATTCGAAATCAGCGTGCCGGAGAGTCCGGCGGCGACGCCGGCCATCGCGTAAGTCACTGCCATGCCAAGCACGTAGGCCAGCGACAGCATGAAACCCTTGCGTTTGGTAATTTGCTGGCCCTGGCCGACGATGATGCCGGACAGGATTGGAATCATCGGGAACACGCAGGGTGTCAGCGACAACAGCAGGCCGAAGCCGAAGAAACTGATGATGACCAGCCAGTAATTGCCGCCTGCCAGGATGGCGGTGACGCGTCCGGTGTCAGAGGTGTCGCCGGCGGCTGGCGTGCCAACTGCAGCGCCAGCCGGGGTGGTTGCAGCATTGGCCGCGACCGGCGTGGCGGTGAGGTCGACCCGCAGCGTTTCATCCTGCGGCGGGTAGCAGATGCCCATATCGGCGCAGCCTTGGTGGCTGGCTTCGATGGTCAGAACTTTCGTGTCGGCGGGTACTCCGGCCAGACGAATACCGGCATTGAACGATTCATGGTAGACGTGCATCTTGCCGAAATTGGGGTCGTCTTTTACCTTGGCGGGCGGCAGATCCAGGCCGACAACCTGGATGCCGGCGGGCTCGACGACTTTGAAGGTGGTCTTGTCGCGATACAGGTAATAGCCTTTGGCGATGGTGAAGCGGGCTTCGAGATTGCCGTCGGTGCGCGGGACGAGGCTCAGTTTGAAAGCTTCTTCCGGCGGCAGGAATTCGGGCTCGTCGTTGCCGCCCATGAATTCGCTGCTGAGTGATTGCAGCCTGGCCAATACCTCCGGGCTTTGTTGTTGCAGTGCGGCGGGTGCGGCTTGAACCGGTGTCGCTGGTGGGCTGGCAGCTGTCGCCGATGCGCTACTTGTAGCAGCAATGGTGGCTACGCTGTCTTGCGGCGGGTAGCAGACGCCGAGGTCGGCGCAGCCCTGAAATTCCGCTTTCAGCTTGAATGTCTTGGGGATGCCATCGGCATATTTGAACGGGACGCTGACTTTGATATCGCCACGATACGTTTCCACCCGGCCAAAGAACTCGTCCTGCTTGACCTTACCTGCAGGCAGCACGGCCTCGCCCAGCTTGACACCGTTGTCGGCGGAAAACCGGATCTTGTCGCGATACAGGTAGTAGTTGGGCGCAATCTGAAAGCGAGCCTCGACTTTGCCCGGTTCGATCTGTTTGGCGGAATAGATAAAGGCCTTTTCCGGTTCCAGCAAATCTTGCTCGGCATAAACGTAGCCGGACAGCAACAGCACGAGGGCAAGCAGAAAACGCATGGCAAAAACTCCGATCAGGGCTGGGGCGTGGACTGCACGCAAGAGGCAGCAATCCAGGTCAAATAATCAGGCAGACCCTGGGCGACATCCAGGGCAACAATTTCCGGCAAGGTATAAGGATGCTGCTGCCGAATGTAGGTTTCCAGGGCGGGATAAAGTTCCACCGTAGTCTTGATGATCAGCGGAACCTCCCCATCTACCTGCACGTCATCTTGCCAGCGATACACCGATTGGCAGGCTGCAAGAATATTGACACAGGCTGCCAAGCGCATTTCAACCAGGTTTCTCGCCAGATTGCTAGCGGTCTCGGCATCAGGCAGAGTGGTCATAACGAGACGAATGGCAGTCACAGGCAGAAGGCACGGAGAAGCGTATGAGATTTGGGTTCGCGGGCATTATAGCCGTCGCTATTCCAGCCCTGGAAATAGTGGGTATCTACCTGGTCGGGAGTCGTATCGGTCTCGGCTGGACATTGATCTGGTTGCTGGCTGCGATGATCGTCGGTGGCATGGTGATCAATCAGGAGCGGGCCAGTTTCATGCCGCGTTTGCAGCAAGCGATGGCGCAAGGTCACCCACCATTTGGCCTGCTCTGGGCCAGTGGCAGGCGTTTCCTGGCCGGAGTCCTGCTGATTATTCCCGGCCCAATGAGTGATTTCATCGCCTTGATCCTGCTGTTGTGGCCACGACCGAAACTGGCGCCGTTGGGACCGTTGGGGCCTGATCGGGCCGACTCGGCGCGACCGCAAGGAGCGGCGCGCACGAAGTCCGGAGAGGCGAGTGGCGATGTGATCGAAGGCGAGTTTCGCCGCGAGGATTAGTTGAAGCTGAGCTGATCAATCGAGCTGCACCTTCAAATGCCGCAGCGCGACGAGTGAAGCAGCGGCGGCCGGGATGGCGATCAGGATGCCGATAAAACCGAATAGCTGACCGAACGCCATCAACGCGAAGATCACTGCCACCGGATGCAGGCCGACGCGTTCGCCGACCAGCCATGGCGTGACCGCCATGCCTTCAAGCAACTGCCCGATCAGGAATACGCCCCAGATCGGCAGCAGACCAGCCAAAGTGCCGAACTGCGAAAAACCGGCCAGTGTGCCCAGCAACACCCCGACTACGACGCCCAGGTACGGCACGAACACCAGTATGCCGCTGATCAAACCGACTGCCAGCGCGTAATCCAGGCCCGCCATCCATAACGCCACGCTGTAAAACACGCACATCACCAGTATCACCAGCGCCTGGCCGCGCACGAACTCGGACAGCACGCTGTCGATTTCCCGGGCGATGGCGAGGGTTTTCGGTTTCAACCGTTCGGGTATCCAGTCCGCCAGATGCGCCATGATCCGGTCCCAGTCGCGCAGCATATAGAACAGCACCACCGGCACCAGCAGCAGGTTGGCGATGAAGCCCAGCACCGCCAGTCCGCCATCGGTCAATTGCGGCAGGTAGCGAGTCAGTTGCGACAATTCCGCGACATGCGCCTTCAGCCAGGTCAGAACCTGTTCCTGGTCGCGCATCAAATCGATGCCAAAAGTGGCGCTCAGCCAGGGCATCAGGGTTTGGCCGCCCCATTCGATGACTTTCGGAATCTGCTGCATCAGCAGGCGCGTTTCGGCCTGCACCAGCGGCGCCAGAATCAACGCCAGCAGTGCGAACAGCAGAATCAGGCCGAACAGCACGATCAGCGTGCTGGCGGTGCGCCTGATGCGGTACTTTCCGAATTTTCGACGTTCCAGGCCATCGACCAGCGGATCGAACAGATAGGCTATCGCGGCGGCGAGCAGGAAAGGAGTCAGGATTGGCGCCAGCAGATAGAGCAGATACGCGCCCGCGGCAGCAACGGCGAGATAGGGAAACCAGCGGGTAGCGGCGGTGGGGGTCGGAGGTTCGTTCAGCATGTGGGCTAGAATAGCACCGTTTTTTTATTGCTCAGATGGCGTTCCCGTGACCTCCAAAACCTCTTTGTCATACCGCGATGCCGGCGTCGATATCGATGCCGGCGATTCTTTGGTGGAGCGCATCAAGCCCCACGCCAAACGCACGCTGCGCCCGGAAGTGCTGGGCGGCATCGGCGGCTTTGGCGCGCTGATGGAATTGCCGAAAAATTATCGCGAACCGGTGTTGATTTCAGGCACCGATGGCGTCGGCACCAAGCTGAAACTGGCGTTCCAGATGAACAAGCACGACACCATCGGCCAGGACCTGGTGGCGATGAGTGTGAACGACATTCTGGTCCAGGGCGCCGAGCCGCTGTTCTTCCTCGATTATTTCGCCTGCGGCCATCTCGATGTCGATGTCGCCGAGCAGGTAGTCGCCGGCATTGCCACCGGTTGTTCTCTCTCCGGCTGCGCCTTGATTGGCGGCGAGACGGCTGAAATGCCCGGCATGTATCCGGCCGGCGAATACGATCTGGCCGGTTTTGCGGTCGGCGTGGCGGAAAAATCTCGCTTGATCAGCGGCCGCGACATTGTGTCCGGCGATGTTGTTCTTGGACTGGCTTCCAGCGGCCCGCATTCAAATGGTTATTCGTTGGTACGCAAGATTGTCGAGGTCAGCGGCGCCGATCTGGCCTCGGATTTCAACGGCCGCACGCTGGGCGAAACCCTGCTCGAACCGACCCGCATCTACGTCAAGCCACTGCTCGCGTTGATGAAGGAAATGACCGTCAAAGGCATGGCGCACATCACCGGCGGCGGTATTACCGGCAATGTGCCGCGCGTGTTGCCGGATAACGTGACGGCCGTGATCGATGCGAAGTCATGGACTTGGCCGACGGTGTTCCAATGGTTGCAGGCGCAAGGCAATGTCGAGCAGGCCGAGATGCATCGCACCTTCAATTGCGGCATCGGCATGGTCGTCGTGGTTGCCGCCGCCGATGCCGATGCCGCCTTGCGTTTCCTCGGCGAACAGGGCGAAACCGTTTATCGGCTGGGCGAAGTCCGCGCCCGCGAGGCGGGGCAGGAACAGACGATCATCGTCTGAGCGGTCGCGTTCGATGCGCATCGTCATCCTGATTTCCGGTCGCGGCAGCAATATGCGGGCGCTGCTGGAGGCCGAGTATTCCAGCGCCACGCCGGTGCAATTCGCCTGCGTGATCAGCAACAAGGCGGATGCTCCCGGCCTGCAAACCGCCATCGCACATGGCGTGCCGACCGAAGTGCTGGAGCATCGCCCGTTCCCGGACCGGGCCAGTTTCGATGCCGC
>CAZUSF010000087.1:7592-8852 GCA_964623355.1 uncultured Thiobacillus sp.
TCCATGCCGCGCGGCCAGCGCATCTTTGTTGTCGCACTGGTGTTTTCGCTGCTGGCGCATTGGGTGGTGGCTGGTTACTCAAGCCGTTGGTGGACATCACCGGCGGACGAAATTCCATTTCCAATCGAAACGCGGCTGGACCTGGTTGCATCGGCTCAAGTGTCGCCAGCCAGGCCGGCAGAGCCAGTGCCAATCAGGCGTCCCGCGCCTCCACTCGTGCCGATGCAACCGGTTCAACCCATTGCAGCACCGGGTGTAGCGCCGCAAGCTGTGCCAGAAATGCCGACCCAGTCGCCGATTGAAACGCCGCTAGCGGCCGCACCTGAAACGCCGATCGAGCCACCGCAAACGCCATCGGAAGAAGTGCCGCCTGTCGCAGCAGCAAGCCCGGAGACGCCAGACCCCGTGCCGCGTGCGATACGAAACTTGCCGCAGCAGATCGCTTTGCGTTACAGCGTGCAATCGGGCGAGGATGGTTTCGTCCTTGGCCAGTCGATCTACAGCGGCTGGATTCGCGATGGCCGTTATTCACTCACCAGCGTCACCGAGGCGACCGGGATCACTGCGCTGTTCGTCAGCGGCAAGATCACGCAGCGCAGCGAGGGCAGCCTGACTGCCGAAGGTTTGCAACCGGACAAGTTTTGGGGCGAGAAGGGCAAGCAGGTGCAACCGCCGGTTCGCTTCGATTGGCTGAGTCGCCTGCTGCTGCTGCCGGCGGGGGCTGTCGAGTTGCCGGCGCAAACCCAGGATTTGCTCAGTTTCGCGTTTCACCTGGCGATGCGGGTGCAGGAGCACGATGCGGCCTGGGAAATGCCGGTGACCAACGGTAAAAAGCTGCGCAACTATCAGTTTCAGGTCATGGGCTGGGAAACCATCAGCATCGGCGGCGGCCGACTGGAAGCGTTGCGGCTGCAGGGCAGTCGCAGCGGTGAGGGCAGCCTTGATGTCTGGTTGGCGCCAGCGCAGCATTGGTTGCCTGTGCGTATCCGTACACTGGACCAAAAAGGCAAGGTCATCGTGCTGACCTTGCAGGAAGCACCTAGCTAATCCAGGCCGATGCCCAGCTCGTCGCGGGTGACGAGCGCCAGTTCCAACGCTGCCTCCAGCGTTGTCGCCAGGCAGTTGTAATGACCCATTTTTCGACCCGGGCGGGCTTCCGATTTGCCGTAGAGATGCAGTTGCACACCGGGGTGCTGCAGCAGTTCTTGCCAGTCGGGTTGCGGCGTCCAGACATCGCCCAGCAGATTCACCATGACCACC
>CAZUSF010000088.1:0-8832 GCA_964623355.1 uncultured Thiobacillus sp.
CTCCAGCGCGGTCGGTGAAATCTTGATCTTGCTCTGCGCCTTGGTGCTTTCCAGATAGGCGCGCATTTCTTCCTGGGCCAGCAGACGACGCATATCGTTGCGCATCGCGCTGACCTGTTCCGGCGGCATTTCGCCCGCCACAACACGGTTGATGCGATACAAGCGATAACCTTCTGGCGATTCCACCCCGGTCCAGGTAGGCAACTTGTCGGTACGCGTGCTGAAAATCGCGCGCAAGGATGCGGCAGGCACATTCAACGGCTGCATGCGTGATACCGACATCGGTGCAGACAGCGTCAAACCGCTCTGATTGCCGGCCATCGCAGCGGCCAATGCTTTCTTGCCCGCCTCGGCAGCCAACTTGCGTGCGGCGGTTGCGGTCAAGCTGGAGCGGATGCTGGCTGCCACTTCAGCCAGCGGACGCACGCCGGCCGGACGATGCTCAATAACCCGAGCGGACACCAAGGTATTCGGGGCAACCTCAATGGCTTCCACATTCTGTTTATTCTTCAGGGCTTCATCGCTCAGCAAGGCGGCTATCAAACGGCTATCGCCCAGCATCGCCGGCTGCGCATTACCTTCGCTGATCCAGTCACTTTGCTCGATCTTGAGAGCGAATTCCTTCGCCGCCGGCTCAAGGCTGTCAGACTGCTCGTAAACCATATTGCTGAAACGCTCGGCAGTGTCAACGAAGCGTTTTTGCGCTTCCTGCTGGCGCAAGGCAGTCGCAATGTCATCCTTCACCACGGCGAAACCCATCTTGGCGCCGCCGACAATGCCATCAAGGCGAATGATGTGGAAACCGAACTGGCTTTCCACCGGCCCCTGAATCTGGCCCGGCTGCATCGCCCAGGCTGCATCCGCGAACGGCTTCACCATCATGTCGCGAGCAAACGTACCGAGATCGCCACCGTTGGCGCCGGAACCCGGATCTTGTGAATGCTGACGCGCGAGATCGGCGAACTTGGCGGGCGTCTTGCGAACTTCAGCCAGCAATTCCTCCGCCCGTGCCTTCGCTGCCTGTTTCGCGGCGGCATCAGCACCGGCATCGACCTTGATCAGGATATGGCTGGCGCGACGCTGTTCCGGCTCCTGAAACTGCGCCGGATTTTCGTCAAAATATTTGCGCACCTGTTCGTCGCTGACCTGAACCCCGGCTTCCAACACAGCTTGTGACAGCGTCAGGTATTGCACGCGAAGCATCGCCGGCGTCGCAAAGCTGGCCTGGCGCGCCTTGTATTCCGCCTCGATCGCAGCGTCAGCAATCTTCACCGCCTGGGTGTAAGCAACGAAGTCGAAAATGACTTCACTCACTTCGCGCTGCTGCGCCAGCAAATTGGACAACCGGGTCACGCTCGGTGTCGCAATCAGCGCCCCTTCGCCATAACCAATCTGCACCTGCTTGAGCAGCAGATCCTGGCTGATCATCGTCATCAATTCACCGCGCGACATGTTGCGTCCGCGCAGCCAGGCATCCATCCTGGCTTCGGAAAAGACACCATTTTCCTGAAAGATTTCAATTCCGGTCATTACCGCCTGAACCTGCGGTTCCAGAATCGAAAAGCCCGCCTTGCCAGCCGCCTGGGAGAGCAGGCTGGTATTGACCATCTGGTCCATCACCTGCTTGCGCAATGCCGTTTCATCGACCTTGCCACCCATTTGCTCCTGCTGCTCTTGCAGGGTCTTGACGAACTCGCGCTGACTGATTTCAACATCGTTGACGGTCGCCGCCGGCGGCTCCTGGCCACCGCCAGAGACATAGGAATCCACCCCCCACAAAGCGAACGGAATAATCAGCAAAACCAGGATCACCTTGGCTATCCAGCCTTGGGAGCGTTCACGAATAGCTTCTAGCATGGCGCTTCAATCACTCAAACGGGGTCGAAAAAGCGAGTTACCAAGACAGGGCTCGCTGAAGAATGTATTTAAAAACAATAACCTGGCGGAGGCGGTGAGATTCGAACTCACGAACGGTTTCCCGTTGCCAGTTTTCAAGACTGGTGCAATCGACCACTCTGCCACACCTCCGAAGCGCGGCATTCTAACTTGGCTTGCCGCGTCTCTGAAACCGAACTTTGCGGTAACTACCTCGATAACCAGGAAAACGGGCAATAAACGGTCAACTTGCTTATCAAGGTTCAACGTATCGCCTCAAATGAAGCCTTCATTGAATCAACCGGCTTTGCCATGAACTCCAACACCGACATCAAAAGCAAACCCGGCAAGATGGCAAATCAGAGCGTTGCCAGACAAAATGCCAATGACCGATATCGTTGCATCGGCCAAGCCAAACCCCAGTGTGGAGAGCAACGCAATCAGGGTCGAAAAAACGCGTAGAGCCGCTCAAACCCGGACACCCTCTATTGCCACGATCCAATCTGCCCCACCGTAAAAAAGTCAACAACCAGAAAGCAAAATCCGTCCGCCCAACTTTCAAGCTATGCATCAGCGGAAAGACCAGTGCTTGTGGCCGAGATAGCTGGTGAACACCGGGACAACAATGCCAACGGCGTGGGCAATTTCAGGAGCGAAGCGGGTGATGCCAGCATCCGGAAGGACGTAATAGAGCAGCCCCATGCTGATACACCAGGTCTGCGCCACGGCAACCACGTTGACCATAGTGAAAATCAGCGCCGAACGCTGCCAGTTCTGGCTGGATTTCCTGAACACGAACAGGCGAAACAATATGAACGCAGTCACCATGCCGGACAGATAGGCGACGATGATGGAGGTGGAATAATCCATCCAGTGGTTGTAAAGGATACGGCTGGTGAAATTTACTGTTGCCGCCGTGCCACCAGTCAACAGGAACAACACGAATTGCCGCGACGAGAATGCGCGGATCATGCAATCGCCCTCTGCGCCATGTAGCGGCTGAAGCTGATGCCCTCAGAAATGCAGTGATCTACCGGAAGGCTGTAAAACTTAACCGATAACCACATTTCGCTTAGTCGCAGAGAGACGGGTGACAAACGAGCCCAGTTTATAAACATGTCATGTTGTTATGTGGGCGAAGGGAATGTCCAAAACGAAGATTCACAGGCCAAGGCGCTTGAAGATCGGTCCGGGGATATGGCTGATGATCAGCATGATTAAGCGCCAGAACCAGGGTGTGTAAAGGGTATCGCGCCGCTTTTCCACCGCGCGCACGATGTCTTGCGCCACTTTGTCTGGTGTCACCAGCAACAACTTGGGTAGCGCCAAGCCTTGGGTCATGGGGGTATCGACGAAACCGGGCTTGATGGTGAGTACCTGCACACCGGACTTGAATAACCTGCCCCGCAGACCGCTGCAAAAATCGGTTACCGCGCCCTTGGCTGCACCGTAGAGATAGTTGGAGGGCCGTCCCCGGTCGCCAGCAACCGAGGAGATCACCGCGATGCAGCCGGATTTCTGCGCTTCCATTCGGTTCGCCAGGCCGGTGAGCAGTGCGATCACGCTCAGACCGTTGTTGGTGAACTCCTGTACTGCAAGTTGTGCATCCTGTTCGCAGGCTTTCTGGTCTGGCAGAGTGCCGTGAGCGATGAGAGCGATATCGATCTGGCCAAGGACTGAATAACAGGCGTCCAGCATGGCGGCGTGTTGATCGAAGTGGTTCAGGTCGAGCAGATATGTGTGAACGGTAGCGCCCCGTGAAGTTAGGTCTGCGGCCACTTGGCTAAGTTTGTCTGGGGTTCTGCCTACCAGGAAAAAGTTCGCACCCTGTTGTGCCCAGAGTCGTGCACTTGCAGTAGCGATAGCGGATGTTGCACCAATGATGAGGAGTTTCTGCATTTTTATTCAATTTAATTAATGTAATTCATACAGTCTAATATTGAAATTATTTCTTGGTGGCGTTTGAAGATGCATAATCCGCCTGGAGTCAGTAACATTTCTGGATACAAGGTTTTGCAAGAGGCTCAATTATCAGAAAAGTATTTTTCACGGAAATAGCAAGGAGCTAACGGCAAGAAAGATGGCACTTGATAATACTTTTCACGAACCGAGTAAAGCACTTCATCTCGGTATGCTGAGTAGTTGAAGTTGTAACCTAGTGTTACATAAAATACAGCATCACGAACCTTTAATTTATGCACAACAACGCTTGAAAAATAGGGTGTGAATTTACTCAAATTCGGTATAGATTTATCGAAAATCAGAATGTCCCGCCCAAACATTTTCCGAAAATCAGTGTTGATATCATCTTGGCGAGCATGATGCGAACCGTCACCAAAAACAAATAATTCCTTGCCATAATGATACGAAATAACAGCCGAATCCGAATAGCTATCGGTTGACATCAAGAATTCGCCTTCATAAGGCCGCAACTGAGCAGCCAACTCATCCGTATGTATCAGGAATACATATCCACTATAAAACTTGAAATGCTGCAACATAGAAGTCGGCGCGATGAGTAAAACCGCAATAACCAACAGATGAGCTGAGGTGAACCAGGCAAGAAATTTCGCAACGTTCTTCAATTGCAGTTCTGATAGCTTTTGAGCCAGCAATAAATAAAAGAACGGATAAAATGCAAGAAACCAGTGCACGCCAATGCTTTTTTTCAACGACAAGATTAAGAAAACCGCCATCGGCACCAAAAAAGCAAATGTGTATAATCTAAATTCTACCGCCTCAAAAGGCTTGGCACCTGCATATTGTCGCCACAAATAATACGCAACAGGAGGTGACATTAAATAAAGCGTCGTCGCGAAGTAAGCCAATACACCATTATAAGAAAAGCTCACACCTTCATTCCGGTTATAAATATTGAACAGAATATTTACCCAGCAGTGTGTATAATTCCAATACACATTGACTGCAACGAATGGTAACGACGCCAAGATCAACAATGAAAAACCGATCCAACGCTGCTTACCATTCGGCGTGAATATAAAATACATCAAATAGGCGAGACCAATCAGAACAGCAAAGTACTTGGATAAAAATGCCAAACCCAACGCCACACCAGATAAAATGTACCACAACAACTGATTTAATTGTAATGCACGGACCAGCGCATAAACAGAAAGAAAACAAAACAGAATCAGGGGTACGTCAGTTGTAATCAGAACCCCCAGGATATTTACTGGCGAAATTAGATAAATGATTGCCACCCATGCAGCTCGATTGGCATCGTATGGTTGCAGCAGACGGTAAATACCCATCCCAATCATTGTAAATAGCAATACAGCAGGCAATCGCATCACCAATTCACTGTCGCCGAAGTAACCCATTAAATAAATAATCCATCCGACCATCGGCGGATGATCGTAGTATCCAAAATCAAGGTTTTTAGCCCAGATAATGAAATATGCCTCATCACCTGACATTGGGAGGAAAAATGCCAAGGTCAGTTTGACCAAGAGAGTCAGAATCAGGGTACGCTGATATGTTTTATTAAGGCTCATCATATAACTCTAATTGATCGATTACATTTTCACCATCGATTACATCGACAGTTAGCAAACTAGCAAGTAACTTATGTTTTACGGTCGATCTGAATGAACACGTGTATTTTCGTTCATGTTCGTGCGGCTCTTTGCCAAAACCTCGAGGAAATTCCTGGGTCACGCATCGATTCCAGCCGCATCCACTCCGGATAATAAGCCCGAAAATCTTCTCCGCTCATATGCGCATCCTTAGCCGGATATATACGCCCCCCGGCTTCACGCACAATGGCATCCAATTGCGCAAACAAACGTGCCGTGATTTCTCCTTGCTGCGGAAAATCCAGCGCTAAAGTGGCGCCAGGCAGGGGGAACGAGAGCAAGCCGGGTGAAACTACGTTACCGAAGCGTTTCAATACCGCGAGAAAGGAACCGCTATGTGCGGCAGCAATTGCATCGAGCAGTTCGCGCGTGGCGTCTGCTGAATGGGCGTCAGGAATTGCACATTGGTACTGCTGGAAACCACGCGGGCCATAAATCCGGTTCCAATTCAGGATGCGATCCAGAGGGTAGAAGAAGGGTTCGTAGCTGATTTGGCTGTCGTGGCGTCCGCTGCGATGGATGCGGTAATAGGCGCTATTGAATAACTGCAATGTAAGCCGGTTAATCGCGGAAATCGGTGGCGTGAAGGGAACATTCAATTTGGATCCGGTGGCGAAAGTCAGCGGCCCGGTCTCGGCATGATTTCCCGCCATATAGATGCCGCGCCCAACCGTTTTGCCTCTAGCCAGGCAATCTATCCATGATACGGTGAATTCAAATTGGCTATCCAGTTCGGCCGAGAGCGCGAAAAACTCATCGAGATTGCCAAAACGGATATGCGTGGCGTCAATTTGGCTGGAGCGAATCGGGACAAGTTGCAGGTCTATCCACTCGATGACGCCGGTGAGGCCCAAGCCACCGATTGTTGCGGCATAGAGTTCGGCGTTTTCCTGAGCAGAGCACACCAGCGGATCGCGGTCGCTACGGATCAAACCGAATCGCGGTACATGGCAACCAAAAGTGCCGCGCACATGATGATTTTTGCCATGCACATCATTCGCCAGAGCGCCGCCCAAAGTAATAAATTGTGTTCCCGGCGTGACTGGCAAAAACCAACCCTTTGGGATGATCAAGGCAAGTACTTCATCGAGCGTGACACCCGCCTCGGCTCGCATCAGACCGGTTTGCCAGTCGACCGAGATGAATCTGTCTAGCGGGCGAAGGTGCAATACGTTGTCGCTGGCCGCGAGGCAGCTATCGCCATAAGAACGGCCATTGCCGAAAGGCAGCAAGGTGCCTCGTTGGGTAGCTGTTTCATTCAGTGCTTGCTGGATATCGGAACGCCAATGGCATGACTTGGATGTTTGTGGGTGGGCTGGGTAACGCCCCCACGAATACAGTTCTTCGTTCATGTAGCAGACCAGAATACGGCGGCGAAAAGTACACCAAGGAGCAGACTGATTCTGTCCTTCATGGCAAAGACAACTGGGTCTTCGTGCATCCAGCCGCGATGAGCAATCATCCAGGTGCGTGTAATCCAGTAAAGCAGTAGCGGGCAAGCCAGCCAGATAACCTGGGGATGGCGGTACAGCGCCAGGGTGTTTTGATCCTGAATGTAAAGCGCAAGAACCATGACCGCGAGATACCCGGAGGCTGCTCCCAGCGAGGAGATCATTTCCAGATCGTCTGGAAAGTAGCCACGTCCGCGGGTGATTTCGGTTTGGCCTTTGCTGCGCGATTCACGCAGCTCGGCATAGCGTTTGACCAGCGCCAGGCTGAGAAACAGGAACATGGAAAACGCAAGCATCCAGAAGGTTAGGACGACATTGAATGCGAACGTGCCGGCCACGATACGGACGGTGTAGAGCATCGCCAGGGTGATGACGTCCACTGTCATGATCCGTTTGAGCACCAGCGAATAAGCCAGGGTCAGGGCGTAGTAGGCAGCCAGCGCCAACGTGAACTTCCAGGGCAAGAGCAAGGCTGATCCCGCAAAGGCAGCCAATAGCAATACTGGGAATACGATCAGAGCTGATTTGATCGGGACGTCGCCGGAAGCTAATGGGCGAAATCTTTTTTTCGAGTGCTGTCGGTCGTCTTCAAGGTCCAGCAGGTCATTCAGCAAGTAAACGCTTGAGGCACAAAGGCCAAACATCAGGAAGGCCATCAGGCCATTAAACAGAAGCTCAACATTGCCAATTTGATGCGCGGCCAGCAAAGGCACAAAGATCAAGGCATTCTTTGCCCATTGATGCAAACGCAGTTGTTTCATCCAGGCCCGCCAGGCATTGCTGGGTGTGCGCATGATTTGCTCGACATTCCCCAGTTTTTCGGCTGCCGCCTCGACGCCGATTTCTGGGTTGGCCAAATAGGCGCGATGAGCAGACGCCCAAACTTTCAAGTCGTCCTTTGAGTTTCCGATGTAGTCGAAACCCTTCTCGCCATATTCTTCAACCAGGACATTGCGTTTGGTGCTGGCGGAAAGATTGGTCGTGCCATGCGTGGCCAACACACGATCAAACAGGCCAAGGTGGGCGGCGATTGCTTCCGCATAGTCTTGATGGCTCGCAGTTGCCAGGACAAGGCTGCGGCCATTGGCTTTTTCCTGTTGAAGAAAGCTGATGACCTGTTGGTCATAGGGCAGTGTGGTGACATCCAGAGTGACCTCAGCCGCCAACTTGGCTTTCAGGTTCACTTTGCCAGCCTGAAGCCAGCCCAGCGGAAGCAATGCCCGATAAGGGTTGTGACGAAGGAACGCAAACGCAGACTCGACCAGCATGTCCGAACGTAGAAGCGTGCCATCCAGGTCGACAATTAACGGGCGATTGCTTGCCATAGTGGACTTTTCGAGTGAAATTGACTGAGCTTTACCTTGCCCAATAATCTTGAGCTAGGCATGAAAGAACCTTTACGAATGACTCAGCTTAATCACAACACCAATTACCCTAAGTCATATGTCTTATGAACAATGAATTATCCTATCCTGCAAATAACCGACAACGGCATATTGTTTACTTCAGAATTTTGCCGGCTGGGCAATGCCGCTGAAAACGGCAAAGTAATCCGGGAAGGTCTTGGCGACGCATTTCGGATCGTTGATCCGAATCGGTACGCCGCCCAGGCTGACCAGCGAGAAGCACATCGCCATGCGGTGGTCGTCGTAGGTGTCGATCTCGGCGTTGGCGACCAGCTTGGCTGGCGGGGTGACGCGGATGAAATCAGCGCCCTCTTCCACCATCGCGCCCACCTTGCGCAATTCGGTGGCCATCGCGGCGATGCGGTCGGTTTCCTTGACCCGCCAGGAAGCGATGTTGCGTAGCGTGGTGACACCGTCGGCAAACAGCGCCAGCACCGCAAGGGTCATCGCGGCATCCGGGATGTGGTTGCAATCGAGGTCGATGGCGTTGAGTTTGCTGCCACA
>CAZUSF010000089.1:0-8784 GCA_964623355.1 uncultured Thiobacillus sp.
GGTCAAGCCATGCAGGCCTGGCTCGCCGTTGATGGTGTCGATATCGCCACCATCGGTTTCCTTGGTCTGGTCGGCGTGCCTTACACCTTCAAGTTTCTTTGGGCGCCGTTGATGGATCGTTTCGAGCTGCCCTGGCTCGGGCGCCGGCGCGGCTGGCTGGTGTTGACCCAGTTGGCGCTGGCCGGGGCGCTGCTCTGGATGGCGACCATCTCGCCGGCGCAGACGCCGATGCTGTTCGCGGCGGCGGCGGTGACGCTGGCGTTCTTTTCCGCTTCGCAGGATGTAGTGATCGACGCCTATCGCACCGATGTACTGGAACCGCGCGAACGCGGTCTGGGCGCATCGATGTCGGTATTCGGCTATCGCATCGCGATGATCCTGTCCGGCGGCATTGCACTGATCTGGGCCGAACAATGGGGCAGTTGGGGAGCGGTGTACCGGGTCATGGCCGGCATCATGGTTGCGGCTGCGGTAGTTTCGCTGCTGACCTTGCCGCGCGTCAGCAGCGCCTCGAAAGCGCTGGCCAGCGATGCCGGACGCGAGTTGCTCGGCTTCGCCGCCATGCTGACCGGTGTGCTCGCCGGCGCGTTCATCTCGCGCTGGCTGTTGATCGGCATCGGCCTGGACCCGCATGACGCCAACAAATGGATTCAACTGCTGTTCATCCTGGCCGGTATCGCCTTCGCCCTGCCGCTCGGCGCCTGGGCGGCGCGCAAGGTCGGTTTCGCCACACTGAACCAGTCGCTGGCCAGCTTCTTCAGTCAGCCCGGCGCCTGGGCCTTCCTGCTGCTGATCGTGTTGTACAAACTCGGCGACGCCTTCGCGGGCAGCCTTTCAACCGCCTTCCTGATCAAAGGTATGGCGTTCAGCCAGGCGGAAGTCGGCATCGTCAACAAGATCATCGGCATCTGGCTGACCATCTTCGGCGCCCTGCTGGCGGGTGCTTTGATGTTGCGCATGTCGCTGTACAAGGCGCTGTTGGTCTTCGGCGTGCTGCAACTGCTGTCCAACTTCGGCTTCTACGCGCTGGCGGTGATGGGCAAAGGCGCCTGGGGCAGTTTCGTGTTGCCGCCATTCGATCTCGGCTTCGTCGCGCTCGATACCGCATCCGAAATCGACGGCCTGTTGATGGCGGCGATCGCTGGTGAAAACATCACCAGCGGCATGGGCACCGCCGCTTTCGTCGCGCTGCTGATGAGTCTGTGCAACCGCCAGTTCACCGCCACTCACTACGCGCTGCTGTCCGCCTTGGCGGCAGTCGGCCGCATCTACGTCAGCCCGGTTTCCGGCGTACTGGCGGAATCGGTCGGCTGGCCGGCGTTCTTCCTGTTTTCGGTCGTCGCCGCGATCCCGGGTATCTGGATGATCTGGTGGATGCGACAGACGATCTTGGGATTGAATCAACAGGAGAAAACAGCATGACCTACCGCGCCCTCTACCTCACCAACACGCCCGCATTTTCGGCACAGGTGACTGAACTCGAAGACCTGCCCGAAGGCGATGTCGAACTGCGTATCGACTACTCGACGCTCAACTACAAAGACGCGCTGGCGCTGTGCAACAAGAGTCCCATCGTGCGCATCTGGCCGATGGTTGCCGGCATCGACGCGGCCGGCGTGGTGGACAGTTCGACGCACCCGGATTTCCAACCCGGCGACGCCGTTGTCTTGAATGGCTGGGGCCTGGGAGAAACTCGCTGGGGCGGCCTGGCGCAGCGCACCCGCGCACCCGGCGACTGGCTGGTGAAACTGCCGATTCAACTCACGCCGCGCGATGCCGCTTGCATCGGCACCGCTGGCTACACCGCGGCAATGTGTGTGCAGGCACTGGAACGACATGGCCTGACACCGGATGACGGCCCGATTCTGGTCACCGGCGCGACCGGCGGCGTCGGCTCCATCGCGCTCATGCTGCTGGCCCAGGCCGGCTTTGAAGTGCATGCATTGACTGGAAAATCGGCGGATCACGCCTATCTGAAAGGCCTGGGCGCAGCCGTGGTGCTGGACCGCAACGAAATGGCCGCGCCAGGCAAACCGATGCAAAAAGAACGTTATGCAGGCGTCATCGATACGCTGGGCAGCCAGGTGCTGGTCAACGCCTGCGCGCAAGTCAAACGCAACGGCGCAATCGCGGCCTGCGGTCTGGCGATGGGCATGGATTTCCCGGCCAGCGTCGCGCCCTTCATCCTGCGCGGTATCACGCTTTATGGCATCGACTCGGTCTATGCCAGCCTGGCGCGCCGACAGTCCGCCTGGGCCCGGCTGGCCAGCGGTCTTGACGTCAAGCAACTGAATGCCATCGTGCAGGAAATCGGTTTGAGCGAAACCCTTCCCGCCGCCGAAAAAATGCTTGCCGGACAAATAACCGGACGCTTTGTGGTTGATGTAAATCGTTGATCAGGCGCCAGTGCTTGAACCTTGAATCAAAAATCGGCAATTGATGCGATCTCAACACGATGAAAACTCGATGTCTTCGTCGCGGGGTGGGTTATGAAACAGCACATTTGTTTCGTCTTGTTATGGGTAGGAATACCAGTCGGGCAAGAAACTTGCCCGATAGGATGCGCTGCGGCTCTGTAACCTATTGATTCTGCGCATGATCCAGTTCAGGTTATGCGTAAACCTACACTAAGCCAACTCGACCCGGTTCCGACCTTTTTGCTTCGCTGCGTAGAGTGCGGCATCAGCGTCGGTGATCAGCTTCATCTGATCGATCGTTTTGCCAGCGCTGGCGGCCACGCCGATGCTGACTGTGACCGGTGGCGTGTGGCTGGACAGGGCTTGCAGGACGGCGAGGCGCATCTTTTCGGCGACGCGGGCCATTTGCTCCAGATTGGCATTCGGGGCAATCACAATGAATTCTTCGCCGCCCCAGCGACACACCAAATCGGAGGCGCGGATAGCGTTTTTCAAAACCTGTGCGACTTGCTGGATGACCCGGTCGCCGGCCAGATGCCCGTATATATCGTTGACCGCCTTGAAGTGGTCGATGTCGATGAATGCCAGGCCAAGGTGCAAGTTCAGACGGTGACAGAGTTCCGCTTGCGCCGTCAGGTATGTGGCGCCTTCACGACGATTGGCCAGCCCGGTCAGCGGGTCGTTTGAGGCATGTTCCTGCAACAGGAGTTCGAGTTGCTTGCGGTCGCTGATGTCTTGCACCATGCCAACCACACGCGCCGGTTTTCCATCCGGGCTGAATTCACACACGCGGCCGCGATCGTGCACCCAGATGAAATGGCCATTGCGATTGCGGATGCGGTATTCAGCTTCATAACGTGAACGCTTGCCCTGCATGTGTTCTTCCAGCGCGGCCATGACCAAGGGGGCGTCGACGGGATGTACGTTATTGGACCAGGTGGCCAATTCCGGCGCCATCTCGTCCGGGCCGTAGCCCAGCATGCGTTTCAATTGCGGGCTGAAGAACAGGCTGCCGCTTGCCACGTCCCAGTCCCACAAACCATCGCTGGCTTCGTTCAGCGCGAACCAGAGTTGCTTCTCGCGGTTATGCACGTCGGCTTCCTGCGCGACGCGATTGGTGGTGTCACGCGCAATCGATAGAAAGTAGGCGCGACCGTTCAACTCGAAATGCGTGGTATTCACTTCGACATCAACTTCGTGCCCTTGTTGATGCCGATGTCGGCCACTGAAGCGAAAACATTGGCTGTTCCGAATCGCTGTCGCAATCTCCGACCATTGCGGTAAGCCATGCACGTCCTTTTGCAGGCTCAAAACGCTATGGTCGAGCACGTCCTCGCGGCTTAATCCGAGACTTTCCCAGGCTTTGCGGTTGCCCCAGACAATGTTCGAGGTGTCGGGGTCGATCAGATAAACCGCGTCGGCCAGCTGATCGAACAGGGCCTCCGCGCTGGGCAGCGCGGTTGGATCAATATTTGGCGGAACGGCTTCTGACATGGATCGAATGGACGGATGGATTACTTCTTCTTGGCCTTGGTTTTGTTCATGGCGGTTGAAAGCGCGCTGCCGGCCTTGAAGCGGGTAATTTTCTTGGCCGAAATTAGCATTTCTTTACCGGTCTGCGGGTTGCGGCCGGTTCGAGCGGCGCGTTCACTGACGCTAAAGGTGCCAAAACCGATGAGTTGTACGCTGTCACCCTTGACCAGTGCCTCGGCAATGGCTTGCATCGTCGCGTTCAGCAGAACAGCGGTGGCGGCTTTGCTGGCGTTGGCTTTGTCTGCAATGGCGTCGATCAGGTCGGACTTGTTCATGATGATCTCCGGTGAGCGGTAAAAATGGCCTGACAAGATACTGCGATCTTGTGAAATGGTCACCCCGCCTTGTTTTCTGCTACGCCGCCGGCCGCAAAATGCAAAGCGCATAACGCAAACGCATAACGCATACCCATTCGCAGGCCCAGCGGCGTGACCGGGGGAACAGCCTGGCACGGTTGCCGTCTATGCCGATTCGCCTCCTGCCTGGCAGAAAAAATGGCTATGCTGCGAGCCGCTGATAAAGCCATGTTCGGTTACGCCGAAATCGTTTACGCCCTGTTCGGCCATTTTTGATTTTGCAAACCATGTCACCGCGTCTGATTCGCCTACTTCGCCGTCTTTATCACTACCTCGTCTATGTTGCCGGCGGGGTGGTGATTGCGGTGTGCATTGTGGCACTTGCATTCAAATTCTGGCTGATGCCGAATGTGCAGAGTTACCAGGGAGTGCTGGAAGATGCCGCCAGCAAGGCGCTGGGGCAGGCGGTCGATATCGGCGTGCTGGAAGCGGATTGGAGTGGCCTGAATCCGCGTCTGATCCTGCGCGATATTCGCGTCCGGGCTGACGCTGCCGACGCCGCAGCGGTGTCGCCGCTGCATCTGCCTCGCGTCGAAGCCGCATTTTCCTGGCTTTCGCTGGCGCTGTTTGATCTGCGTCTCGCGCATCTGACGCTGGATCAACCGCAGCTCCAGATGCGGCGCGACATGGCCGGCCTGATCACGGTTGCGGGAATGCCGATGAATCAACCCGGCGGGGCGAGCGAGTTTCCGGATTGGTTGCTCAGGCAGCCGCGCATCATCATCAAGGATGCCGACATTCTCTGGCTGGATGAAATGCTGAAAGCGCCTGAACTGCGCGTCTCCGGTGTTCGTTTCCTGCTGGAAAACCGCTTTGGCCGGCACCGTTTTGGCGGCATCGCCAATCCCACCGCCGCCGCTGCACGGCGACTCGAATTGCGTGGTGACCTGAAAGGCCGCAGCCTGCGCGATTGGTCCGCCTGGACGGGCGAGCTTTATGTCCGGGTCGATGGTGCGCGTTTCGAGTCCTGGGGACGCTGGGTGCCCTGGGCGCAGGAATCGGTCCGCAGTGGTACCGGCGACATGCGCTTCTGGGTGGCTTTGAGCCAGGGCGCCGTGCAGGGAGTGAGTGGCGATGTCCGGCTTGGCCAGGTCGCCATCAATATCGACAAGGCACTGCCCGATCTGGTGTTCGACAAGCTTTCCGGACACGCCGGGTGGACACGCAAGCAGGCCATCCAATCTTTTTATGTCGATCGACTGCGCTTCAAGACACCGGGCGAGGCGGTCAGCGAACCGGCCGCTGTGCGGGTCAACCTGACGCCGGACGGAAAGGGCGGTGTGCAACGGGTTGGCGTCAGCGCGCGCAATTTGCGCCTGGAAGCGCTGACCGCGTTGACCGGTGCGTTGCCGATTCCGAAACGCGGCCATGATCTGATCCAGTTGTTGAATCCGCGCGGCATGCTGGCGGAAGGTGAAGGCCATTGGGCCGGGCCGGAGGATTACGCGATCAAGCTCGGCATCCAGGCGGCGGGCCTCAACGCCTATCAGCAATTCCCTGGCATCCAGGGCCTGGGCGCAGAGATTTCGGCTGATCAGCACGGTGGCAAGGCGGCATTCGATGGACGCGGAATGACGCTGTCTTTGCCCAACATCTTTCGGCATGACCTCAGCTTCAGCCAACTCGATGCGGCGGCGGATTGGCAATTTGATGCCGATGGCCTGAAGTTGAATTTTGCCGCTCAACGCCTGCTCAATCCGGACCTGGATGGCAGCGCAAAAGGGCACCTGCTTTTCCCCGGGGTGGGCCCAAATGCCAGTCAGGGGAGTGACCCTGTCGGAAACCCCGGGAATGCCCCGATCGTGGCTGATATCACGGCGCATCTGCGGCGGGGTGAGGCGAAAGCGGTTTATCGCTATCTGCCGCGTGCGGTGGGGGACGACACCTATCACTGGTTGCAGCACAGCCTGCTCGCCGGTCAATCGGATGATGTCAATCTGGTGCTGAAAGGGCCGCTGGATCGTTTTCCGTTCGACCAGGGCGGCGGCGAATTCAAGGTGGCGATCAAGATGCTGAACGGCGTGCTCGATTACGCGCCTGGCTGGCCGCGCATCGAAGGAGTCAATGGCTTGCTGGTGTTTCATGACAAGGCAATGACGCTGACCGCCGATACCGGCAAGATACTCGATGCTCGCCTTGGCCCGGTGAAGGTATCGCTGGCTGATCTGCATGTGCACGATTCACCCTTGCTGATTGACGGTGAAGCCAATGGCGAGACGCGCGCGTTCCTTGAGTTCATCAAGCGCTCACCGGTGCATGACCATACCGATCGCTTTACCGAGCCTTTCAGGACGGAGGGCGAAGGCCGTCTGGATCTCAAGTTGCATATTCCACTGCATCGGATTGAATCAACCACATTGCAGGGTGTATACCGGTTCGACAACAACCGTCTCGACCCGGGCGGCGACCTGCCTGTACTGAGCGGGGTCAGCGGCAGCGTTGAATTTACCCAGGACACTTTGCAAGCGAAAAATATCCGCGCTCAGGTGCTTAACCTGCCGGTGTCGCTGAACCTTGAAAGCGCTGTCACCCCGGCTGACGGCGACCGTAAAAGTCCATTGCGCGTGCAATTGATTGGCGATGTCAATCCGACGATCCTGAAGCCGCATCTGCCGCCGGTTTTGCATGGCAGGATCAGCGGCAGTACGCGTTGGCAGGCGGATATCGGGATGCATCCCAGCGGCAAGTCGGGCCTGACGCTGACCTCCGATCTGGTCGGTCTGGCGATCAATCTGCCGGCGCCATTCGGCAAAGCGGCGGACAAGGCAATGCCTTTGCAGGTGGTGAAAGAGTCGATTGCGCTACAAGCACCGCGCGAAGGCGCGGCGACAGCCGATGCGGTGAATGCGGTGTTTGCGCGCTATGGCGAATTGCTGACCTTGCGTGCGCATTTGCCTGCCAGCTTGCCGGCGAACGTGCCGGCGCAGGCGTCAGCTCAGTTGCCAACCAATGCGCCGGCTTGGGTGCATCTGCGATTCGGCTCCGGCGAGGCGAGTGCGCCGACCGATTCCGGCCTGAAGATCAGCGGAGCGCTGCGACAACTCGACCTGGATGCGTGGCGCAAGCTCGATCTCGGGATAAAAACGGCGTCAGGCGCATCCAGCTCACTACCGCTGCGCGAAATCAGTCTGGCGTTCAATGAATTGCAGATTCTCGATCGGCGCCTGAACGATACCCATGTCAAATTGCGGCCCGTCGGGAGCGGCTGGCGGGTGGCACTGGCGGGACGCGAGATCAACGGTGAAATTATGACGGTTCCGGTGGGAGAAAAAATCAGCCTGCTGGCTAACTTCAAACGCCTGAGCTTGCCGGAACTGGTGCCGACGAAGGCGGCGGCGAGCGGTGTTGGGCTGAGTGCGGTCGAGGCATTACCGAAATCAATCACCGATATGCTGGCGGGTCTCGAGTTGAGTGCCGAGAGCACGCTGATCGATGGCCATGACCTGGGTGAATTGCATTTGCGCCTGTCGCCGGATAGGTCTTCGATTGGGCGTGGCTTCGGTTTGCGCTTGGATAACCTGAGCCTCAGCAACCCGGATGGTCAATTGCGCGGCAAGGGTGTGATCGCCAACCATCCACGTCGACAGAGCCAGTTTCAATTCGAACTGGAATCGAACAATTTCGGCAAGTTGCTCGACCGGCTTGGCATGCCGGGACGGATCAAGCGTGGCGCCGGCCGCATCTCCGGACCTTTGAGCTGGACCGGCGGTGTCGAAGCTTTCAGCTTGACCAAGCTGGCCGGCGATCTCCAGCTCGATCTGAAGCAGGGTCAGTTCACTCGCATCGAGCCCGGCGCGGGCAAGTTGCTCGGGATACTCAGTCTGCAAAGCCTGCCGCGCCGCATCACACTCGATTTTCGTGATGTATTTTCCGAAGGCTTCGCGTTTGACGAAATCGTCGGCGGCATTTATCTGGAGCGGGGAACCGCCTATTTCAAAGATCTGCGCATGAGTGGCCCGGCGGCAAAGGTGAGGATGAGCGGCATGGCCGACCTGACGCGCGAAACCCAGAATCTGCGCGTCACCATCCAACCCAGACTCGAAGATACGGTGGCCATGGCGGGCGCTTTGCTGGGCGGTCCAGTGGTCGGCGTCGGCACCTTTATCGCGAACAAGATTCTGCAAAATCCGATCGGCCAGGTAGCCACTTTCGAATACGCCATTACTGGCGCCTGGGCGGATCCGGTGGTGACCAAGCTGGCAAAACCGAATATCAAGAGTGAGGAGTGAACGGTGAGTCGGCTGCGCCGCTGGTGAAACGTGAAATGTGAAAGCCCGCTGCGTCAATGGTGCATCAACTTCACTTTTCACCCGAGCCGCGTAGCGGCAAGTCACGTTTCACACGCCCATCCCATATTGGCTATTGCGGTTGCGCAAAGTCCTTGTGTACCCTCGAACCTCTCCAAAGCCTCCACGGGAGCATGTAGTGATCCGGCCGAAACCTTCCAGCTTTGCCAAGACCAAGACCCGCAGCGTGCC
>CAZUSF010000090.1:0-6669 GCA_964623355.1 uncultured Thiobacillus sp.
GTCTGGGTGAAGTCCAGAGAGGCTGATTTTGAGCCCAGAGTATTGGCTTCGCGGTTGAGTTCCTGCATCAGAAAATCCAGTCGTTTGCCGGCTGCACCGCCGGCATCGAGGGTGCGGGTGACTTCGTCGAGATGGGTCAGCAGGCGATCCAGTTCTTCGTCGATATCGATTTTCTGCGCGAACAAGACGACTTCCTGGTTCAGGCGATCTCGATCGAGTGGGTTATCCGAGGAGGGCAGCAATTCCTCCAGGCGCTTGCTGAGCTTATCCCGATAGTTGGCGATGATTTCCGGGGTGCGTGGGCGGATGCGCTCAACATGGCCACGGATGCCGGCGACGCGTTCCAGAATGACAGCTTTCAGCTTGTCTCCTTCGCGCGCGCGGCTGGCATTGAATTGAATCAGTACCGCCTGGATCAACGTTAAAGCGGCGGCATGCAACGCTTGCGGGTCGGGGGTTGTGTCTCCCAGCATGCCCGGCCAGCGCAGAATTTCGTGCACGGCGAGTGGCTGTGCATCCGGAAATGCATCCAGTGCGCTGCCTGACAGGGCTTGCAATTGCGCCAGCAATGACGGGTTGAGATTGCCGGGCAGGGCGGCATCTACGCGTGGGTTAAAATTGATCCGACACTCTAGTTTGCCGCGTTTGATCTGATCGCTGATCTGCGACCGCAAAGTCGGTTCCAGTGCGCGAAAATCTTCTCCCATGCGAAAGGTGAGATCGAGGAAACGCGAGTTGACTGCACGCAGTTCGAGTGAGAGTTGGCCATGCGGCAGATCGGCAGTTTCAACCGCGTAGCCGGTCATGCTGCGCAGCGCTTCTTTCTTGCCGGGATGTTTTTGTTTGCTGTTGGACGGCATTTCCTGCCGGCTTTCTTTCATGAACGTCACGATCTTGGTTATCCTTCAATGATTACTGTCGTAAAAACAGTTTAACCCGCCGCTCTCGTCACCCGCACCTAACCCCATACCGATGGCAGCACAAACCACCGAACCCCTGACCCATGGTTACCATCTGGGCGATTACGTCATTGATCGTCGCATTGGTGGGGGCGGTTTTTCGCTGGTTTATCTGGGTTTCGATATCGATGGTCAGCCGGTTGCAATCAAAGAGTATCTGCCTGGTGGTGTGGTTAAACGGGGAGATCGAGGCACGGTGCATCCGCTTTCGGTGGATAAGGAAGCCTCATTTCGCTACGGCATGAAGTGCTTTTTTGAAGAAGGCCGTTCGTTGGCCGGAATCCGGCATCCCAACGTGGTCAAGGTGGTCAATTTTTTCCGCGCCAACGACACCGTTTACATGGTGATGAAGTACGAGCAGGGCAAAACGCTGCAACGTCATATCGTTGGACACGAAGAACCCATGCGGGAAACCTTTCTGCGTCGGGTCTTCATCCAGTTACTGAATGGATTGCGCGAAGTGCATGCGCACAAGATCCTGCATCTGGATATCAAGCCATCCAACATTTATATCCGTGCCGATGGTTCGCCGGTATTGATCGATTTTGGCGCCGCGCGCCATGCCCTGTCACAGGATTTCATGTCGTCCCCGATGTACACGCCAGGCTTTGCCGCACCAGAGCAATATAAACAGCGCGACCGACTGGGGCCATGGACCGATATCTACAGTATTGGCGCCACCATGTTTGCCTGTATGACCAAAAGCCCGCCGCCGCCTGCCGATGAGCGGATGGAAAAGGACAAATTGCCGTTGCTGGTCAAATCGCATACCGGCCTGTATTCCAAAGGCCTGCTTGACCTGGTCGATTCGATGCTGCGTCTGAATTACACCGAGCGTCCGCAAAGTGTTTTTTCAGTGCAGAAACAGTTGATCAATATGGCGCAGGCGGCACGCTCGCAAAAGCCGACCCTGTTTGCGTTGATCAAAGAAAGAATCACCCGCTAATTATGAAATATGTCGTCTACCAAGCCAGTCGACGCGGTGGCCGTCCCTACAATGAAGACCGGGTTGCCTATGCCTATACCTCGGAATCGCTGCTGATGGTCCTGGCGGACGGCATGGGCGGGCATAGCCATGGCGAGGTCGCCTCGCAATTGACGGTTCAGGTCATTTCCAGCTTGTTCCAGTCGCGTGCAAAACCGTTATTACCGGACATGAGCAGCTTCCTGTTGGATGGCATCTATGCAGCGCACGATGCGATCAACGAATATGCCCTGCGCAAACGCATGGCAGATCCGCCGCGCACTACCTGCGTGGTCTGCGTCGTGCAAAAAGGTATGGCTTGCTGGGCGCACGTGGGCGATTCACGTCTTTACCATTTCAGCCGGCGCGACACCTTGTTCCGCACGCATGACCACTCTGCGGTGCAGCAATTGTTCGATGATGGGGTGATTTCGGAAGAAGAGATGGGGACCCATCCGGACCGCAACAAACTCTACAACTCGATCGGCGGTTACATGCTGCCCGATATCGAGATCGACCAGCCGGCGAAACTGCATGAAGGCGACGTCCTGATGATGTGTACCGATGGCGTCTGGCCCGAGTTGACCCCGACTGAAATGCTTTCCACCCTGCGCGCCTACCCGCTGGAACGCGCGGTGAAACACATGATGGATCATGCCGAGTTTCGCGCCGGCCAGTATGGTGACAACCTTTCTGTCGTTGCCATGCGGTTTGGCGAGGAGCGGTTCGAGGCGGGTGAACTGATGCTCGGCGACGATCTCGGTCTCGACGGTTTCACCACCCAACTCAAGAATCTCGGCAGCAAGAGCCAACCGATTCCGCTGACGACCGAGCAGGAACTCGACCAGGCGATGGCAGACATCCAGGCCGCCCTGGCCAAATATGGCAATCCCTGATTAATTTCAAGCAAGGCATTTCATGACTACTATTCGACGCCCCTCCGAACGCGCGGCTGATCAGCTGCGCGCTATTCGCATCACCCGAAACTACACCAAGCATGCGGAAGGCAGCGTGCTGGTGGAATGCGGTGACACCAAAGTGCTGTGCACCGCCAGCGTCCTGGAAAAAGTGCCTCCGCATGTGCGCGGCACAGGGGCCGGCTGGCTGACCGCCGAATATGGCATGTTGCCGCGCGCGACTCATACGCGTGGCGACCGCGAAGCGGCACGCGGCAAACAATCCGGCCGAACGCAGGAAATCCAGCGTCTGATCGGGCGCAGCCTGCGCGCGGCAGTTGATCTGGAAAAACTTGGTGAACGTACGATCCACGTCGATTGTGATGTGTTGCAGGCCGATGGCGGCACCCGCACGGCGAGTATTACCGGCGCCTGGGTGGCGGTGCAGGATGCGATCAACTGGCTGGTGGCGCAGGGCAAGCTGCCGGAAAACATCATGCGCGACCATGTCGCGGCAATCTCGGTCGGCGTCTGGCAGGGAACACCCGTGCTTGACCTCGACTACGCCGAGGATGTCGCCTGCGATACCGACATGAACGTGGTGATGATCGGCGCAATTGGAAAACCCGGAGGCTTGATTGAAGTCCAGGGTACTGCCGAAGGCGCGGCATTTTCTCGTGCTGAACTGAATGTGTTGCTTGATCTGGCCGAGAAAGGCATCCAGGAATTGATGGTGGCGCAAAACGCTGCGTTGGAGGCTTGACATGAAAAAAGTGGTCATCGCCTCGAACAACGCCGGCAAATTGCGCGAAATCGCCCGCATTCTGGAACCGCTCGATTTCGAAGCCCTGCCGCAAAGCGCATTCGGCGTGCCGGAATGCCCGGAGCCGCACGTGACATTCGTTGAAAACTGCATTGCCAAGGCGCGCCATGCCGCCGCGCATACTGGTTTGCCGGCGCTGGCCGACGATTCCGGGATCTGCGTCGATGCTCTGAACGGTGCGCCCGGCGTGTATTCGGCGCGCTATGCCGGTGATCCGAAATCGGACGCACGCAACAATCAGAAACTGATCGAGGCACTGCAAGGCGAATCGAACCGGCGTGCGCATTATTACTGCGTCATGGTCTATGTGCGTTACGCCGACGATCCGCAGCCGATCATTGCCGAAGGCGCCTGGCATGGCGAAATTATCGACACACCGCGCGGTGATGGCGGTTTCGGTTACGACCCGTATTTCCTGCTGCCCGAGTATGGTCAGACTGGCGCCGAATTGAGCATGGAAGTGAAGAATGGCATCAGCCATCGTGGTCAGGCGTTGCGCGCGCTGGCCGAGAAATTGCGCGCCTGAGTTGGGATTGTTCACGGTTTTTTCCACAGTTGTTACGCGGTTTCTTCGGACGTGATTCCCTGGCTGCGCCAATACGATCCCCAGATCGATCCCGAGATCGATCCGTTTCCGCCTGTGCAGCGGGCCTCACGGGAATACAACGGCTTGCTGGCAGCGGGTGGCGACCTTTCTGTGCCACGCTTGCTGGCGGCGTATCAGCACGGCATCTTTCCCTGGTTCAATCCGGATGAACCCATTTTGTGGTGGTCGCCGGACCCGCGCATGGTGTTGTTTCCAGACGAGTTCAAACTGTCGCGTTCACTCAGGAAACGGCTGGCGCGGAGCGACTACCAGGTTCGGGTTGATACGGCGTTTACCCAGGTCATGCGGGAATGCGCTGCACCGCGAGAAGGCGCTGCGGGTACCTGGATCAGCGAGGCGATGATCCAGGCCTATACCGCGTTGCATCAAGCCGGCCATGCGCATTCGATCGAAACCTGGATTTGCGCAGAATCTCGCGCAAGCGGCGGCGAGGTAGAAGAAGTGCTGGTCGGCGGCTTGTATGGCGTCGGCATCGGGCGGGTGTTTTTCGGTGAATCGATGTTCATGCGGCAGACCGATGCTTCCAAGATTGCCTTTGCGCATTTGGCGGGCTGGTTGCGGCAACATGATTACGCCGTCATTGATTGCCAGATGAGTACGCCGCACCTGGCTTCATTGGGCGCACGCGAAATTCCACGCAGCGAATTTTCTGAATTACTGGAACGCTACACGCTCCAACCCGGCATTTCCGACTGGACGCAATTGGCATGAGCTTCGCCAAGGACCTGCCCATTTTTCGCTTGCAGTTCTATCTCACTGCGTCTTATCCGTGCAGCTATCTACCGGATCATGTCGCGCGCTCGCAGGTGGCGGCGCCGAGCAGTCTGATCGACACCGGGGTATACAGCGAACTGGTACGGCTTGGTTTTCGTCGCAGCGGCCAGCATGTCTATCGGCCGCGTTGCGACACCTGCCGCGCCTGTGTTGCAAGCCGGTTACCGGTCGCGGAGTTCGAACCCAACCGGACCCAACGCCGCTGTCTAAGTCGTAACGCGGACCTTCGCTTACGCCTGCTGCCGCTGGCGTTCGATGAGTCGCATTACCGGCTTTACCGGAGCTATCAGGCGGCTCGCCATGCCGGCGGTGGCATGGACCAGGATGACCGTGAGCAATTTCGCGGCTTTCTGCTGCAAAGCCGAGTCGATAGTGTGCTGGCTGAATTCAGCCTGGATGGCGAAGTGGTGATGGTGGCGTTGATCGACAAGCTGATCGATGGCCTTTCGGCGGTCTATACCTTCTTCGATCCGGCGTTGGAAAAGCGCAGCCTGGGCACATTCGGTGTCCTGACCCAGATCAATCTGGCGCGCGAAATTGGCCTGCCTTATGTCTATCTCGGTTACTGGATCGCGGCGTGCGGGAAAATGGCTTACAAACGCAACTACCAGCCGCTTGAAGGTCTGCTGGATGGACGCTGGCAACGATTGGAATGACCTGATGCAAAGCGATTGAAGGAAAGCAAAGATGGCAAAACTACCTGACGCGGTTGAGCAAGTGCTGCAAATGCATGCACCGTTTATTCATGCCGTGGTGAATGCGCTGACCGATCGTTCACAACTACCGGATCTGATGCACACTCTTGCCGCCGCTGAGCAGCAGGGTTGGGCCGGACTGGTGCGGGCCTTGCGCCTGATCGTGGATGGCAAACGTGATGATTCGATCAAGCTCGGCCTGGATGAGGAAGACCGCATCGTGGTGGACGCGGTGTTGCGCGGATTGACTAATCCGGAGAGTCTGCCGCCACTCGACAAAAAACCGGATGCCAGTGCTGCTGCTCCCGGTCTGGCGGCGATGATCGCAGCCAGCGCGCGCGGCGATGCGCAAGCCCTGGCAGTCTTGGCCAACATGGCGGAACAGATGGTACGTGCGGGCGGCGATATGGCCCGGCTGGGCGGCATCATGCGGCGATTGGTCAATGGCGAACGCGATTTCGATGTGTTGTCGAAAGGCATGGGCGCGCTGGGCCGGACTTTGCTGCTCGATATCTTGAGTGAATTGGGAAAGAGCGCGATTCATTGACCACGCTTCTTTTTCTACTGCATCGGGTTGCTACCCCAATGCGGCAATCAGGAACTTACAATGCCGACCAGCCCGAGTCAGCAGAATTAGAGAGGATGAAAACGAATGTCTGAAGACCAGTATCTGGTGCCAGTTCGTAAGGCGGAAATCGAAATCGGCAAGCCCTTGCCTTTCGCTGTATTTGATTCCGACCGCAACCTGCTGCTGAATCGTGGCGTGGTGGTGACGAGTGAGAATCAGATTGATGTTTTGATGCAGAAAGGACTCTATCGCGAACGCATGCGACCCGCTTCGCCAGTCGGTGCGGCTGCCAGAGAGGATGAAAAACCGACTGAAAGCGCCAGGCCGCAAGGTGAAATGCTGAGTTTTGATGCGGTCAAACTGATGCCGGGCGATGCGCTGCA